>CAIRTT010000484.1 GCA_903881535.1 uncultured Armatimonadota bacterium | reverse complement strand
CGTTTCGGTATCACTGAAACCAAGGACACCTGCCTGGCGCTCAGCTTCTGTCATAATCGCGCGCGCCGGGAAGCCGGGGATGCCCGTGAGGCGCTCGAGATCAAGGATGGCATCTAGGTAGCGAACACAAAGACGTTTATCCTGCGGATTTCCGGTGGCCGCAGCCTTGAATGCGTACGCCGTGACGGCAAGGGCTGTCCAAAGTCCATCGTTGTCCGATGCCTCAGGAATCACCCCAGCTTTTGGATCACCTTGCTTCTTCAAGCCACACCCGGTGATATAGCCATTGCGGTCGTGGCGCTGGAGTGTAATCTTCTCAAAGTGGTCCGCGAGGACTGAGAGAGCGACGTGATCCTGCCAGAGGGTGGACGAGCCTTTGGCGGTATGTACGATTATTTTGCCTTCTGATGTCTCAGACAAACCCGTCACCTTGTTGTCGAGCAACCAGCGCTTACCCCAGAAGTAGTTGAAGCGACCGTTATAGTGTCGCCAAACACCTTCTTCGGTTCCGCCCCAGATGGCGCCATCTCTTCCGAGCAACACACAGGTCATGTCGACACGCGGTACTCCATCGGCTCCGGTCAACGGATGCCAATAGTCACCGCGGACAAGGACTGGTCCTGTGGTCGTAGCGAGGATAAAGCCGCCATCCTGTGTGCGAACTCCATCCACGATACGCATGTCGGCATCGAGAATAGGTGCATTGAAGATAGGTCGGACGGGAGGCGAGGGTAGGTCGATGCGCTTCGGCTGTTGTGGCGAAGGGGTAGAAGCGTCGACCGTGTGCTTGGTTTTCCACACTAGGTGCATGGCCGATAGTTCACCAGAGCGGAGCGGATGTCCTGTAGAATCATGCAACTAGTTTTACGAGGTGTCTCAATGCCAGGAATGCGGTCGTCGATGGTGATGATGGCGGTTTCGGCGCTTCCGTTTGGACTGGGGATGATAGTCCCCGTCAATGCGGAGCAGCTTCCTACCAGTAACGCGCGCAAAGTGCTTGGAAGTAACTGTGTTTCCTGCCATGGGAAAACGAACCCTGCCGGCAATATTGATCTATCAAGCGATTCTGGACTCCAGCTAGCTGTCACAAGTGGCCGACTAGAGCGCGTTCTGAAAGCTGGCTCGATGCCTCCAAACAAGCGTCTGGCGAAGCAAGATACGTCAGCGCTGCGAACACTGCTTCCGACGACATCGGCAGCACCCGCACTCTGGTCGCTTCGCCCTGTCAGCAACCCTGCCATTCCTAAAATGTCTGGCGCTAAACATCCTGTGGATGCATTTATCCTTAAGGGCCTGAAAGCAAAGGGCATCAGCGTCAATCCACCGGCTACGCAAGTCGCATGGCTTCGACGTATCACCGTTGACCTAACAGGTCTGCCTCCAACGGTTACTGAGTCATCCACATTTTTGGCAGATAAAAGCGCCAATGCCCGGCAAAAAGTTGTTGACCGCTTGCTTGCATCCCCGGCGTACGGGGAGCGGATGGCAAGGCTGTGGCTTGATGTTGCCCGGTTTGGAGAATCGCACGGCTACGAACAAAACCACATCCGGCCAAATGCATGGCCATACCGTGACTATGTCATCCGCTCATTCAATGCAGATAAACCTTATTCCGAGTTTATTCAGGAGCAGCTAGCTGGAGATGTGCTTGGCAAGGGCAACCCGGACATCCTTCCTGCCACGGGATTCCTCGTCGCGGGAATTCACGACACAGTCCCAAGCCAAGTAGAAGAGGCAACCCGCCAGCAGCGCGCCAATGACCTTGAGGACATTGTTGCGACAGTCGGTGCATCCGTGATGGGCTTTACTATCGGCTGTGCACGGTGCCACGACCACAAATTTGATCCCTTTTCACAGCGGGACTTTTATGCGCTTGAAGCTCTTTTTTCTGGTGTGAATCATGGCGAAACAGATCTGCCGAAGGCCGGGAAGCCTGTTCCACAGCCATCCACTGAATGGCTGAAGCAGTCGGTCACCGCCCACAATCAGGTTCAGCTGCTGCGCTATAAGGGGCGTGTAGCATCGCAGCCAACTACGGGCCGCCCGGCACTCAATAGCCAGTGGAATGAGGAATTATTTACGCCGCGGGACGTTACGAGTGTGCGCTTCGAAGTGATGGCGACAAACGATGGCGAGGAACCCTGTATTGATGAGCTGCAGGTTTTCTCCGATGAAGTGAATGTTGCGCTTGCTGTCGATGGCGTCAAAGCCATTCCTGATTCGACACTGGTTGGCTTTGCAGAGCACAAGACCAGTCATATCAACGATGGACGCTTTGGGAATCCGAACAGCTGGATTTCAGCGACAAAGGGACGCGGCATCATCACGCTGACATTTCCAAAGCCGACAAAGGTAAACCGTGTCGTTTGGAGCCGGGATTCCGGGCTTGTCCCGCGCTTTGATGACCGTGTCCCGACATCGTATGCTGTCAGTGTCTCCACCGATGGCAAGACATGGGAGACTGTAGCAACGCAGCTTGGAAGGCTTCCCGGTGTCACGTACGTCCACCCGGACCAGATCCGAAAGTCCCTTGACAAGGCATCAATCGATGCACTCGATCGTGCCGAGATGGCATGGAAGACCGGCCTAGCAAAGGATCCCGTACAGACAAGCCCATCGGCAGCCTATACGGGCCGCTTTGCGGAGCCTGATGCAACCTATTTACTGACCCGTGGCGATGTGATGCAACGCAAGGAAGTCGTCACTCCTGCTGCTCCAAAACTGATGGAGTACTCCGCTGGTGCATGCGGACTTGAACAGGCATCGGAGGCAGACCGACGCCTCGCATTTGCTAAGTGGCTGACCAATGGCAAACATCCAACCGTTGCACGCGTCATCGTAAACCGCATTTGGCAACAACACTTTGGTCGCGGTCTAGTGGCTGGCCCGAGCGACTTTGGCAACATGGGAGGTCCACCAAGCCACCCCGAGCTGCTCGACCACCTCACGACTTGGTTCGTCACAAATGGATGGTCAGTAAAGAAGCTACACCGCTACTTGGTCAGCACCGATGCTTATGCTCGG
>CAIRTT010000483.1 GCA_903881535.1 uncultured Armatimonadota bacterium | reverse complement strand
GGGCGCAGCTTGTTTCCAATTGTTGAAAAGGCTGCACCAAAGTCAACAATTCCTGGTGAGTGGACATCCGCGACGCAGCCCATGCCACTCGCTCCTCCACGGTTGTCCCGGTCTGGCTTTTCCGATGCGGATGTCACCAACCGGACACCGGATGCAGCGGAAAGCGTTCGAAAGCAGCTGAAGTCACTTGTCTATGGCAAGGAGCATCTTCCGCCAAGTGTCCAGGGAACGCTTGTCGCACCCGGTTTCCATGGAGGTGCGACCTGGTCAGGGGCCAGCTTTGATCCTGAGACAGGCATCTTGTACATCAACACAAATGACATTCCGTCGGTTATGGGACTCACAGCAAATGGACGTGGTGGCTACGACTTCAATGGCTATCAGTGGTTTAACGACGATGAGGGTTATCCGGGTATCAAGCCGCCTTGGGGATGGCTGACTGCAGTGGATCTCAACAAGGGGACGTTTGCTTGGAGGCGGGTGTTTGGTGCCTACCCTGAGCTTGAGGCAAAGGGGCAAAAGGGGCTTGGCGCTCAGTCGTTTGGTGGGACAATTGTGACCAAGGGCGGGCTGGTCTTCATTGGCGGCTCGCCGGATGAAAAATTTAGAGCGTATGACAAGCTGACAGGTAAGGAGCTCTGGGCGGCAGATCTCGGGGCTGGTGGCTATGCAACCCCTTGTACGTACATGGTGAATGGAAAGCAATATGTTGTGATTGCTGCGGGTGGCGGCGGGAAACTTGGGACCAAGTCTGGAAACAAGTACATCGCATTTGCTATCGATTAGAAAAACACATGCATGGATTCGACCGTAATGCGGTGAATCTATCAGCGGACTCTTTGTAAAGATTGAGGTATGGTTATGGAAGAACTTACGCGACGGCGATTTATCTCCGGTTCAGCGCTTAGCGCAGGAGCATTGTGGATGGCAGCAGGCAACCAGGCGTTGGGTCAATCGGCCAACGACAAGCTGAATATCGGCATCATCGGAACGAACAACCGTGCGTTGGCCAACATCGATGGCGTGCAATCACAAAACATCACCGCTATCTGTGACATCGATGATGAATACATCGCCGTTGCAAAGAAGCGCTTTCCAAATGCTGTTGTCTACACGGATTATCGCAAGCTTGTAGAGCAAAAGGGCCTCGATGCCGTTGTCATCAGCACACCTGACCACAACCACGCTCCAGCAACATCATTTGCGCTGAATCATAACCTCCACGTTTACTGCGAAAAGCCACTGACGCATACCGTTGAAGAAGCCCGCAAGATTGCTGAGCTCACCAAGAAGAAGAAGCGTGTCACCCAAATGGGAACGCAGATTCATGCTGAGCCAAACTATCGTCGCGTTGTCGAGCTCATTCGTAGCGGCGCGATTGGAAATGTTCTCGAAGTCCACACCCGTGTTGGAAAAGCATGGTCCGGGCGCGAGCTTGAGCCTTACTCCGAAGGCACTCCTGAGACGATGCACTGGGATGAGTGGCTTGGTCCGTGCCCGACAGCGCCTTATCACCCTGTGTACCACCCAGCACGCTGGCGTGGCTATTGGGCATATGGAAATGGCACCCTTGGGGATATGGGATGTCACCATCTTGACCTCGTGTTCTGGGCGCTCGATCTGCGTCACCCAACGCGCATTGCAGCATCTGGACCACCTGCACATCCGCAGTTTGCACCTGAAGGTGTCAAAGTCGAATACGACTTCCCAGCGCGTGGAAGCCAACCTCCAGTGAAGGTCACTTGGTACGACGGTAACCTTGCTGCTGAAGCGTTCAAGAAGGCTGGCGCACAGTCGTGGGGCGATGGCTCCTTGTTCATTGGAGACAAGGGAATGCTGCTAGCTGACTATGGCGGATATCGCCTGTTGCCAGAGGATAAATACAAGGGCTTTGTGGCTCCTGCAAAGTCTATTCCTGATTCCATTGGTCACTACGAAGAGTGGATGCAGGCAATTCGTAATGACGGTCCGACCACCTGTAACTTTGATTATGCTGGTGCCCTCACCGAAACGGTTCTCCTTGGAACCGTTGCTTACCGTACCGGTGAGCCAATCGAATGGGATGGTCGTAAGCTCAAGACAAACAATGAGCGTGCAAATGCATTGCTGCGTAAGGAATACCGTAAGGGCTGGAAGGTCTGATCGGTCCTTCATAACTGCAAAGTCCCCGTCTGGCCTAGCCAGTCGGGGACTTTTTTGTCTCTTAGTTCTGTTGGGCTACGACAGCATCGCCTGCACGAACAAGTCTGGATGAAATTCACGCAGATCACCCGGCTTCTCACCAACGCCGACGAGCTTCACCGGAATTCCCAGCTCCTCACGCAGCGTCACAACGATTCCGCCCCGAGCAGTTCCATCAAGCTTTGCTAGGACAATCCCTGTCACGCCTGCAGCCTGTGTAAACTCCTTTGCTTGGGTTACAGCATTCTGGCCTGTCGTCGCATCAAGGGTAAGCAAGACTTCATCGGGCGCACGTCCGAGCTCACGCTCGCAAACCCTTCGGATTTTGGCGAGCTCTTCCATTAGGTTGCTACGCGTGTGGAGGCGTCCGGCAGTATCTACAAGGACCAAGTCAGCACCACGTGCTTTTGCTGCATGAATCGCATCGAATACAACGGCGGCAGGGTCGGCATTTTCATGCTGGCGAATGAGTTCCGCTCCACTTCGCTCAGCCCAGATTGCCAGCTGGTCAGCTGCCGCTGCTCTGAATGTATCGGCGGCCGCTAGAATGACTTTCTTGCCCGCCTGCACTTCGTTATAAGCAAGCTTGCCGAGGCTGGTTGTCTTGCCAACGCCGTTCACACCGACCATCAGGTAGACAGTCGGGCC
>CAIRTT010000482.1 GCA_903881535.1 uncultured Armatimonadota bacterium | reverse complement strand
GTCACTTGAGAGTCTTTTCAATACGATGGATGCTGCAAAGCTGACAACTGAGCGGTGTTTGATAACCTTGAAGCAAATGGCCGACGGAACGGAAGCAAGTCAGGATGCCATTAATCAACTCAGAACCGCATTGCAAAAACTTGAGAGCACAACAACAGTTGTTCAGCAGTGTCAGATTCGAAGCGAAGAAAATCTGGTCAAAATGAGCCAGACTGTTCGTGAAATAGATGAAACGCTGACCAGTTTTACGGGCAATCTTGATACTGGCCTAACGAATTTCACTGACAGGTTTGGTACGGTAGCTGACACGCTCACGGGTGCCGGTCACGATTTTGCAAATCAGGTTTCCGATCATGTGCAAACATATTGCTCTGCCCTAGATAAATCGCTCGCGACTGCAGTGACATCGCTTAAACTTGGTATCACCGAACTTCAGGATGGCGTTGTACCAAGTGCAGAATCGTTGGGCCGGACTGTGGGAACGATTAGTCAAACGATGACGCAGCTTAACGATTCGCTTGCACGGCTCCAGCCATCGGCAGACAAACTCAAGCAGATGGCAGAGTTAGTGGCGTTGCTCAAGGCGAATGAACTCAAAAAGGATGAAACATCCAAATGAGGACCCGGCGTCGCCACGTAAACATCGAAGGGGATGACACATCTTTCTGGGTCTCCTTCTCGGATGTTGCTACAGCCTTAATGATGGTTTTTATCCTGCTTGTAGTCTTGCAAATTAAGGAGACTAGCGCTCTCAGCAAGCTTGGAGTTACACCATCACAGCGTGCAGAAACGATAAAGATGCGGGAGTATCTGCTCAAACGTCAGCAGATCATTGACAAACTCAAGTTGGAATTTGGACCGGATACTGTTGACAAGAAGACGGGGACCTTTACAATTAGTGCAGGTCTTTTGTTTGACAAAGACAAGTGGATCCTAAAACCTGAATACAAACCAAAATTGTCGGATGTTGTCAAACGCTGGGTAGGTGTTGTTCTTTCGGAAGAATACAAATCCCGTATCGCTCAGATTGATATCGAGGGTCATGCTGATCCGGACTCAGTTGCTGGGGCCGATCCATACCTCTCAAACCTTGTCCTGACACAGAATCGGGCCCGAGCTGTAGCTGAATATGTTGTTTCAGATCCAAAATGCTTGGACAAGAATCTTCGCGATAGTTTCCTAAACGTGGTCTCAGTAAATGGCCGAAGTTTCAAAGATCCGATTCGATTTGCGAATGATCAAATTGATAAAGTCAGTAGCCGGAGAGTCGTCCTAAAGTTCCGACTTAAGGATGAGCAACTTAGCGAAGTCGCTGGTGCTTCGAAGTGACCACCTTTCCACAGTTTCCCGAGCTAAAGCCAACTGCAATGAATGCTGCAGTAGAACAACTCGTCAAACTTTGGCCACTGGATGATACGCCGCCTGAGTTACCTTTGACCGGAGCTGACGCTGCAAGAATACGGGCGTTAATTTTAGCAACGACTCCTGGCACACAGCTCAAGCGACGGGATGTTCGTGCCACATTTCGCTTATGCCTTGATGACACTGAGACTCAAGAATGGACAACTAAGGCAATCAGTGTCCTAATCTCAATGCCAGAAATTCCAGGCTTTGCGCCGTTGTACGAACTGTATGCAGGGTTCTATACAAATGCATCACTACGGTCGTGCGCATCAACTGCATATGCCAAAGTTCCACCCGATCAGCTTAAGATCACGCTTGAACGTGTAGAAAAGGTGTTAGGTAAGGATCCCGTAGGTGAACTTTCCTGGGATACGCTGGTGAAACTTCGACCTGTTGCAGAAACAATCATTAGCTGCAAACTGAATAAATCCAGTGCCCTTAGTCTGGCTATTTTCGATACCACATACCGGATGGTGTTTGATGATCCATTTCGAAGCGAGCATGCCGCATGGATTCGTACACATTCAGCGCAACAGCTCATCGAGTTACTTGGTAATCATTACGGAACCAGCCAACAACGGCTCTACCTGCTTGGAGCAGTGGTCCGTGCCTGGGGAATGATCAAGGCTTCTATCGGTGCCGTCAACAATCATAGTGTCATTAATGCACTGTTCGAACGGCTTACGAGCAGCGACATGTTAGGTGATCCTACTCAACGAAAGTCATTATGGGACCGGGACCAGGATCTTTACCTCTTAGTTCGTAAGTGGGTTCTTGACAAGAAAATTGAAGACTTCTTTGGGACGGTGGATGCCGTCCCTGATAGGAAGAACTTCTGGCGAAGACATATCGACATTATCGAGGATATCGAGGACTTCCAAGGAAATCGATCAGCATTTGCGATGAAAATCGGCCAAATATGGTTCATGGAGTTTGGGTATGTCGACAATGCATGTTATCCGTACCATGACAGTGTTTTTGCTCAACACTATGCGAACCGAACGTGGGCTTCCGGGCTCAAGCGTATCGATTTAGTCTACAACCCTTCGTCTAAATCCTATGGTCTACGTGACAAGCACCGAGGGTTCTTCCGGAACCAATATCAAGTTGGTGTAAGACGAACACTGGTTCATTATCCAGACCCGGTAAACGGAGCCGGCGGATGGTGGGACAAATTTGATGCTTACATTCAGACGTACTGCGGCGTAACACTACCTTAGCTTGGGCTGGATTAGATTTCATGACAAACTGGATAGCATCACCCACGGAAACTGGACTTCGCATTACCATTGCCAATTCTGGAATCGATACTACTGAGCATCGTGAAGAGACGCGGGATGTAATCCAGGCACTCAAAGACCTCACTGCGCCGAATGGACTTCAGCAAGTCAGTGACCATGAATTTATGATTCCGGTAGATGTGTTGTGGGCCAACGTACGGCCATCTACAAAGACAATTGATTACTCGGGTTTAGATACACTTGCGGATGTCTACACGTTAATCATGGGGCGGGATCTTCCAGATGAAATGCCTGTTCAAGTTGAATTGTCGGCGAATCGGCCATTCTACGACGCAGCATTTGGTATCACCGCAAAGGTGACACCTCATATTGATGCTCCTTTAAAGGGTGAGAGGATTGGCCCGTTCATTCAATATCAGGATGGAAGCTTTGATCTCCTTCCTGTTGAGACAGCACATCTGCTTGACACCATTACCTCCAGTTGGCCATCGAGTGCTATTGCCCGACTAAGTCGTTGGAACTCTCTAAAGTCAGAAGTTACAGCTGCCGGGTTTAGCCTCGATACAGTATTGCGCGAAGAGCACGCGATCGACCGGCATTTAGCTGGATCAGGCAATGACCCCTATGCTGGTGGTCAGAGCTCTCAGGCTGGCGAACCCTCGTACAGTTCGACAAG
>CAIRTT010000481.1 GCA_903881535.1 uncultured Armatimonadota bacterium | reverse complement strand
GTTTCTGCGGTGAGCATCCGCTGCACCATGTCCTGGTCCGTCCCAAACATCGCCATGTTTAGCATCGTCGCCCCGAACACAGCCGAGAAGATTGTGTAATCCCCCGTAAAGACATGCTTGATAACTCCCGCAAAGCCAAGGTTTCCGGTGGTTTCAAAGCCTGTGACGAAGTAACCATCGAGGCGTGTCATCGCGGGAACGGATTTCGTTAGCGCAGACCAACCGCCGATTTGGTTGAGCAGAAAGACAATCGCTGCGATGGCTGAACCGAACATGATAAATGCCTGGACCACATCCGTCCAGATCACCGCTTTAATGCCACCTTTAGTTGTGTAAAAAGCGGTGAGGATTACGAGAGCACCAATCGCCAATAAATACGGCCCGACGGATGTCACCGGCTGAAATGCAATCGATTTGCCTTGTTGTTCCACGAAGAGCTTCCATGCAAGGACCATCACGAGGCTTGGGATGAACAAGCGCGAGCCGCTCGCAAGCGTGCGCATAATCAGAAAGAGTGCGCTGACGATGCTCTTTGACCGCGGGCCAAAGCGCACCGCGAGGTAGTCATAAACGGTGTAGACCTTGTAGTCGTAGTAGGGCTTGAGGAAGACATTTGCGACGACCCAGCGCCCGAGGACAACGCCCATCGTAAGCTGCACATAGGCAAGCGACCGCTTCGCAAAGCCCTCGCCGGGAGCGCCCAAAAATGTCGCAGCACTGGTCTCGGCGGCGATAATACTTGCCATCACGGCCCACCACGGAACCTGCCGGCCCGCGAGCGCGAAGTCTTTCAGGCTCTCTTCACGGCGGCCCATGTAGAGGCCGATAGCCGAGATGCCGGCGAAGTAGAGCAGGATGATTCCGAGGTCAACAAGAAAGCCCATGGCTGCGATTATAACCCCGGTTATTGGTTACGTTGGCAGCCGGATGGGCTCGAGTTTTGTCTCCTCTAACCGAGAAAGCGGCGTAGCTGCACCTTGCGGTTGCATGCTTTGGAGCCTTCGGTCGCAAGGCGCAAGGCGGTTTCGTCATCGGGCGCATCGATGACCCAGAAGCCGCTCATGTATTCTTCAGTTTTGTGGAGTGGGCCATCGGTGATGATGCCAGCATCATCGCGGTTGTCGATCACTTTTGCCGTGTCGGGGCTCATGATTCCAACAGCCATTATCATTTGGCCAGCGGCCTCGAGCTTGTCGTTAAAGGCATCGATATGGACCATTTCATCCGGTCGCCCAGTGTTTGTCGCGGTGTCAATCACAGCAATCAGGTAGCGCATTTAGTCTTCCTTCAAAAAATGTCCGTACACTCGCTTTGCACGGCTGTGAGCACTTTACAGCAAGTGTCGATAAGCAATCATTTGACCTTTGTTCCGGGAGATATCTGGCGAGTACACTGCAGCATGGAACTGATCGACTGCCACCAGCATCTTTGGGATTTGACGCGCTTTGATTTGCCGTGGGTAAAGGGCCTTGGCCTCCCCCTTGAGGCACAGCACACCCCCATCGAATACGCGGAAGCGATCTCCGGCACGCCGATTGGTCGCCGCGTTTATATGGAAGTGGATGTCACTCCGGAACAACGCACTCTCGAAGCCGCCTATGCGTGCGGTCTTGGCCCAGCGGTCGTGGGAGCTGATCCATCCAGTGATACGTTCACTCAGTACCTTGATGCCATCCAACACAAAAACCTCAGGGGCGTCC
>CAIRTT010000480.1 GCA_903881535.1 uncultured Armatimonadota bacterium | reverse complement strand
TTTTGTGGCACGCCTAAATGTCCACAAAGCACGCTTGCGTGCGATGGGCATCAACTTCTGGGATGAGCCACTTTCCCAGCAGACTCGTAAAACGGGAGGCGTACAGGTTGTTGGTAATTGGACGCCGGACAGCGGCTATGCGACCGGGAAGCAGCTTCGCTACAAGCTTGAATCACAGGCGGCTGGGAGCTTAATCGATGTCCGCTTCCAGTACACCGGCGGCGCGGATGCCCTTTCCATTCGAAAGGTTGTGCTGGAAGTTGATGGGAAAGTGGTGAGCGTGGATGTTCATGATGGCATGACTGGCTCCGCTGACAGTGCGAACAAATACCGGGTAGGGGTACCGAAGGGTGTCAAGCCAACAGCTGCGGTCTGGCTGGTCGCCGATGTTTACGTTGTTCCATGGGCACGCGGTGGCAAGGGAGATTCTCAGGGGACGGTGACCGTGGAATCCGGTGTCGCAACCAAAGTTGTGACTTTCCAGTCGGAAGTGCAACCGAAACGGCAAGTGACAACCACAGCGGTGGCTCATAACCGTGACAAGAGCATTTATGACTGGCCGACGCGGCATGCGCAGGTTGTGCGTGTGAAGCAGCAGGTCAATCCGGATGTCATCGTGATCGGCGATTCGATCATGCACTACTGGGCGGGTGTGCCACTTGCGCCGATTATCCGGGGCGAAGATAGCTGGACAAAGGCATTTGGTCAGCAGACATTAAATGCCGGGTTTGGCTGGGACCGTACCGAGAATGTGCTTTGGAGGCTACAGCACGGCGAGCTAAAGGGTACGACTCCCCGTGTTGTGGTGGTAGCCATCGGGACCAACAATCTCGGGCTCAATGCTGTGGGTGAGGTCGTGGATGGCATCGATGCAATCTGCCAGGAAGTCCACCGCCAGCTGCCAAAGACGAGGATTTTGGTGCTTGGTATCCTGCCACGCGCGGATGCGAGTCGGCTTAAGGTGTCACCTGATCAGGTCAACTACCGTCTACAAACGCGGCTGCATCCAAGGGATTACGTGGATGTCTTTGATGCAGGTAATGCGTTTCTAACGCGTGCTGGAGAGCTACGGAAAGAGCTGTTCTCGGATGGTCTGCATCCGAACAAGGCTGGGTATGCAATCCTTGCCGATGTGCTTGCGCCCCATGTGGAGCGGATGCGTAGCGGTAAAAAATAAAAACCTCTCCCCGGTGCGAATGCACCGGGGAGAGGTTGCCTTACCCGTTTGAGGGAATGATGCCTAGTTTACAGGTGGAACGATGTTCCACTTGAGCTTGCCCTTGTTGCCAAAGCCAGCTGCGATGTAGCCTTGCTGTGCATTGATGTCAATAGCTGCAAATCCAACAAACTTGGTCACAGGCTTGGCATTGCCACCTACGAGTTGGGCCAAGTCGATGGTTGGGAAGTCAGCAAGGACCAATACAAATAGGCCGTTAGAGGCGCTATTGTCGTCGTCATCTTCGCCTTCGAGTTCACCCAGAAAACCAGCAATACGGAGTGTGTTGTTGGCATTTCCGGATGTTGCCAATGCTGTGTCGAACGCAGGTACGATGTTTGCGCCGAGAGCATTGTTGATTTCAGTGGATAGGCCGGTCAAACCTGAAACCGGGCCACCTTCGACGAATCCGTACAGAATCTTGCCTTCAAATTCGAGGTCAAGTTTCTCATCTTCGATTTCGACTTCGCCTGATGCATTTGGGGTTCCGTTGCTGTTTTCCAAGCTAACTTTGACCTTTGCATCGACATCGACTTTGAGCTCGGTTGGAGCAAGGCCATTCAGAATTTGAC
>CAIRTT010000479.1 GCA_903881535.1 uncultured Armatimonadota bacterium | reverse complement strand
CCCACGCTCCGCGCGCCTTGGTAACTTTCCCAGATGGAGTATTAAAGCCAACATTGAGAATGCCGAGAAGCCAAAGCCCTCCAGCAATCAAAACCAGACTTGTAATCGCTAAGTATGCGGGCCGTGTAAGCAGCTGCCAGTTCCAGTAGATGTCTGCGGTAGAGAGAAACTTGAGGGCAGCGGCAAGCTCGAGAAAGCCCATCGCACCTTTGAGGGTAGTGAGCCACGCCCCACTCTTCGGCAGCCGTGCCAACAGCCCTGGGAACAAAGACAGCAACACAAATGGAAGCGCCAATGCTGTGCTAAAAACTAACATCCCGATGATTGGCTTTACAAACGCCGCGGCTCCGGTTGCATTTGCAGCAAGGACTAACAAGCTCCCGACAATCGGTGCTGTACAGGTGAATGCAGATACAACAAAGGTCAGGCCCATGCCGAGAATGCCAAGTGTCGAGCCATTTCTGGATGCGCTCAGCTGCTGGATCTTTGACGGGAGACGGATTTCGGTGACTTCAAGGAGAGCAAGACCGAAGACAATAAACAGACCGGTGAAGACTAAGTTGACCCAAGGATTGATGGCAAAGTCGCGCGCTGCAGTACCGCCAGACAATACGGACAGTACAACCCCAAGCCCCGTAAAGCACGTAACAATCCCCAAAGCATAAAGGAGAGAGTACTTCAAGATACTTGGAGCCGGACCGGATGCCTTGGCATCCTGTGTGGCAAGTTTCGTAAAGAATGCAAGCGTCACGGGAATCAGTGGGAATACACAGGGTGTCAACAACGTGACGAGTCCAGCAACAAATGCAGTGGCTAAGAATGGCAGCCAATCTTGTTGGTTTCCGCTTTGCCCTGCGCCTATGGCGGATGCGGTCGCGAGCTGCTTTTGGACATCATCAGGCGATGCACCTGCCCTTACCTCGCCAGCTTCAATCGGAACCGTAATTGGTAGCCGTATCGTTTTTGGAGGAAGGCATCCACGGTCATCACAGGCCTGACTCCGCACACTAATCGTTCCAGAGAGCGTACCTACGCCTGTAGTAGGTGCTACTGCGAGTGCAGCCTCAAACGTGCCAAATCCTTCATGGATTCCAACATCCTTGTTGAAGCCTTTATCAAACTTCGATTTCGGAGCAGATTCACCCGGTTTACCGGATATTGAAAGGAGGCCTGTCTCAGATGCATCATCTGCCGCTATCGTCGTAGCAAGTGGTGCGGGGTCAGGAAGCTGAACCGTTGAGTAAATATGGTAAGGCGCATCAATGACCGCTTTCACGCGGATCTTAGTTGCTTCCCCTGGATGCAAAGCGCCGCCATCCCGTTCCAATGTCAAATGCACTGGATTGCCTTGTCCAAACGCCAACGGCGCAGTTACGGCAAAAGCAAACATGGCAAAGAAACGGAACAGCACGCGCAGTTTCATAGCTACTTGACTTCAATCACAGACAACAAAGAAACAGTGGCTGGAGGCAAACAGGATGAGTCATCGCAGCCTTGAGACCTGAGTTTTATCTTCAGAATGGACTTTGTACTCTTGACAGCCGGAGCCACCAATTGAAGTGTGACATCCACCTTTCCACTCATGATCATGACTCCCATCGGGTCCTTGTGCGCATCCGGCCACTTAATGGATGCAATTTTGTATGCGCTACCATCTTCGAGTTCAAGCGATGTCGGTATTGCGTTTTCATCACCTGGCTTTGGCGCGTAGACATGGTAGCCAGGCTTTACTGTAAAGGACATCGCAACAGAAAACTCCTTACCCTTATTCACAGATTTTGGCGCGCTCGCCTTCGCCTCGGTTAGAAATCCAGGTAAGGCCTGCGGCATCACACTTGAAAGCGGGTTCGAAACTATCATCATGACAATTGCAGCTACGGGTAATGTCAACATGTTGTTGTCCTTTTAGAAAACGGGCACGTTAGAGAATCACGAGATCCCGTAACGTGCCTTCCAGCGAGATCTTAGTCGACGCTGATTCCAGCTTTTTTGAGTGCTTCTTCAACACGCTTGTCGTTGTCACCGCTAAAGCCAACGATGCCCTCGACAACCTTGCCATCGGCGCCGATCACAAATGTGCTCGGAATTCCGGAGACACCATACTTTGCCGATGCAATGGACTTCGAGTTGTCTTTAGCTGCTGCATCGAAGAGCAATGGAAAAGTAAACTTGCTCTTGTTTTCAGGGACCCACTTATCGTAAGCGGCCTTGTCATCCCACACGCAGACAGCCAGCACCACTACGTTTTTGGATTGAACTTTCTTCCAGACTTGTTCGAGATGTGGCATCGAGCGCATACACGGGCCACACCAAGTCGCCCAGAAGTCAAGTATTACAACTTTCCCTTTGTAATCTGCGAGCTTTACTTCCGCGCCTTCGGGCGTCGTCACCACGAAGTCAGGCGCATCCTTGCCGTTTGCAATAATCGGCGGGCGCTGCGGGGCGGCGGGAGCCTTCTTCGCTACACGGGTAGTTGGCTCTACGGTAAGGGTGGAACCATCATTGGATGCACTCGCAACGTATGCCT
>CAIRTT010000478.1 GCA_903881535.1 uncultured Armatimonadota bacterium | reverse complement strand
TGTCGGGTTGGATGTCACCTGATCCTGGATACGTCCCATGGCAGCGACCAATGTCTTGTCACCCGCAACGTAGCCGAGGCGCCACCCGGTCATTGAATAGGCCTTTGACATCCCGTTACACGTCAGCGTCCATTTCGCGATTTCAGGCGAAAGCGCCGCAACGGAGATGAATTCGCCATCATAGACAAGCTTTTCGTAGATTTCATCAGAAATGATGTAAATCCCCTTGGATACCGCGAGCTCTGCGACTTCACGGATGCGACTAATCGGCCACATCGCTCCCGTCGGGTTACTCGGCGAATTGATCACAATCACTTTGGTGCGGTCAGTGATAGCTGCCTCAATGGATGCCAGCGATGGAACGAAATTATCGTCATCGGATGCTTGTACAACCACGGGAACACCGCCCGCGAGCTTTACTTGCTCCGGGTAAGAAACCCAGTATGGCGCCGGAATAATGACTTCATCACCATCATCGATGAGGACCTGAAAAACGTTGTAAAGGCTGTGTTTGCCGCCGCAGGACACGATGACTTCTGCCGGAGTAAATGTCAGGCCACTGTCACGCTTCAGTTTGTTGATGATCGCCGCTTTGAGTGCAGGGATTCCTGCACTTGGCGTGTACTTTGTATAGCCTTTTGCAAGTGCATCGATGGCAGCAGCTTTGATGTGATCCGGCGTGTCAAAGTCTGGCTCGCCAGCACCAAAAGCGACGACATTAATGCCATCGGCTTTCATCTGATTCGCCTTTGCGGTGATGGCGAGAGTTGGCGATGGAGCGCAGGCCTGCGCGCGGCGGGAGAGTGGAGTCATACAGCCTCAATTGTAGCCCGTTGTACACGCACGGGCAATCCCCGAAGTCATCCCGAAAATCCAGCCCTCTATGGTAATCTAGGCATGTAGTGCACCCTAAATATAGAACCGGAATTGATGACCATGCGTGACATCCTGATTTCCCATTTCAGCAGTCCTTTTTCAGGTAACCCCTTCGGTGGTTATAGAACGCTTGCTGAGGCTGCGATGGACTGGCGGATGTGGGTGATGCTCGCGGTTGCGATCGTGATTTCGACCACCGTTCACGAGGCGGCCCACGCGTTTGTTGCTGACAAACTCGGTGATCCGACACCCCGCGAAGCGGGACGGGTTACGCTGAATCCCCTCCGTCACTTTGATGCCGTTGGTGCGATCTTAATGGGTGTTGCAATCTGGACAGGCCTCCCGATTGGCTGGGGCAAGACTGTCCCCGTGGATGGCACCAAGCTGCGTGAACCAAAGCGTACATCGATGGCAATGGTGGCAGCCGCAGGTCCCCTTGCAAACATTGCCGCAGCAGTGGTCTTTGCCGGCATCCTGCGCGTCTTCCTAGCGAGCGGCTTTGCAACATTGAACGAGTGGACGATGATGGTCCTGATCACCCTTGTGATTAGCGTTGGCCTCAATGTCGCACAGTTTGTCTTCAACCTGATTCCTGTCCATCCGATGGATGCCTGCACCATCCTCGCAAGCTTCCTCCCGGAAAGCATCGGCGTCCCATTCCTGGCCTTCATGCAAAAATGGGGTGCGGTTGTGATGATGGCCCTTGTGTATACCCACGTTTTGGATGGCATCCTGATGCCACTCATCGTAACGATATTCCGCCACCTGATTGGTTTCTGATATGACAGCGCCTCCTATGAAACGTCTCCTCTCCGGAATGCAGCCGACTGGCTCCGGACGCCTCCACCTAGGAAACTATGAAGGCGCTCTCAAGCCTTGGATTGCTCTCCAGGGCAAGTACGAAATGTACTGCTTCATTGCTGACTGGCATGCCCTGACAACCATGGCTGGTTCAACGGATAGCATCGCCGATCAATCGCGGGAAGTAGCCCTTGATTATCTCTCCGCTGGCCTTGACCCAAGTCAGGTCGCGATTTTTCGCCAAAGCGCTGTCTCGCAACATGCTGAGCTCGCGGTTCTCCTCGGGATGCTTACGCCCGTCAGCTGGCTGGAGCGCGTTCCAACGTATAAGGAAAAGCGCGAGCATGTTGAGCGCCAGGAAGGCGGCTCGGATGCGAGCGTTAGCTTTGGTCTCCTCGGCTACCCGGTTCTCCAAGCCGCAGACATCCTGCTCTACCGTGCACATGTCGTCCCTGTTGGAAAAGACCAGGCTGCCCACCTTGAGCTGACACGTGAGATCGCCCGTCGGTTTAACCACTTGTATTCCACCGATGTCTTTCCAGAACCACAAGCATTGATTCAGGAGATGACCGGGACGCTTCCGGGCCTGGATGCAGATTCAGATGGCAAGCTCCGTAAGATGTCCAAGTCGTACGGCAACTGCATCTATATGACCGATTCAGAGGATGATGTTGCAGCGCGTCTCAAGGGAGCCTTCACGACACCGACCAAAATGCGTAAGACCGATCCAGGCATCCCGGAAGGATGCTCAGTGTGTCTGTTACGCAAACTCTACGATGCTGACAACTACACGACGCAGTGGGATGAATGCCGGTCCGGAGAGCGCGGCTGTGTACAGTCCAAACGTGAAACAACAGAAATCGTCAACGCGATGCTTGAGCCGATTCGTGAGCGGCGTAAGCTCTATTCAAGTGACCCGGCGGAACTCGACCGGCTCCTAAAAGATGGTGCAGAGCGCGCATCGGCGATGGCGGAAGCCACCATGCAGATTGTCCGTGAAACGATGAAGTTCATTTAGACAATGGAGATCAGAATGAAGAAATTAATCCTTGCAATGGTCATCGGAATGTCCCTTGCATCCGTGAGTTACGCTCAATCCTCTACACTTGCTGGAATTACGTTCAAGCACAGTGCAGCTCCCAAGCAGAATGCCAAGCTCCTTCCACCGGATAAGGACAAACAAGGCAAGCCAATCATCGCTGGCTACCAAAAGACATCGATTGCATTCGCTGGCGGTAGCGGAGCAAATGTCACATCCATTCTCTATACCCCTGGTAATCAACCAGATGGCAAGCGTCACGCAGCGGTGATTCTTGTACACGGTCTCGGTGGAAACAAGGACCAGCTGGCGATGCTTGCGGTGATGCTTGCACAAAAAGGCTATGCAGCGCTTTGTATTGACGCAGCGGGGCATGGCGATCGACCAAAAATCGGCGGCGCCGCATCAGAGAATGCACTTGGCGTTGCACCATTCAAGGCCGTGATTGCACAAACTGTACAGGATTTACGCTGCGCTGTAGATGTCCTTGCAGCACGCAAAGATGTCGATACAGGTCGTATTGGCTATGTTGGAGCATCCTTGGGAGGCATCATCGGGTCACGCTTCCTCGCCGATGAGCCGCGTATTGCATGTGCGACCATCCTCGCGGCTGGCGGAAACCTCGGCCAGCTCTTGGCAACATCACAAATCGAAGGCGCCAAGAAGCTGCGCGCGGGTAAAAAACTCGACCCTGTCGCTATCCAAAAGATTCTCAATGAAGTTGACCCGGCCAAGCATATCGGTCGTGCTAAGTCCCGCCCAATGCTCTATCTCCACGGCGACAAGGATGATGTGGTTCCCGTTGCAAACAACGATGCACTCTTCAAAGCGACAAAGCAGCCGAAGGAACGTGTGTTGATGCCAGGCGGCCATGTACCAAATCCATTTGAATTGATCTCGAAAACGGTTGCGTTCTTCGACAAAAACCTCAACGGAGCCGCTGCGAAGTGATAGAGCAAGTACGGCTGGGTACCACGGAGCTGCAGGTCTCAAAGCTGTCCTTTGGTGCTGCTCCCCTTGGCGGAGCCTACGGCGACTTCACCCAAAAGGATGCCGATAACGCAGTAAGAACAGCATTAGACCTCGGAATCACCACATTCGATACTAGCCCTTATTACGGTAAGGGCAGGAGTGAAGAGGTTTTGGGTCTTGCCCTCAAGGGCATCTCACGGGAAACCTTTACTGTCATCACAAAATGTGGTCGCTATGATCACGCATCCTTTGACTTTTCACCAGACCGTGTTCGGCTTAGTGTGGATGAAAGCCTCTCACGCTTGAAGCTCGACCACATTGACTTGTTACTCTGCCACGACATCGAGTTTGATGACCCAGAGACGGTTATCTTCGAGACGCTTCCGGCGCTGCGGGATGTCGTCAAAGCAGGGAAAGTCCGTGCACTTGGCGTCAGTGGATTACCGCTTGGCATTTTCCGGACGGTTTTGGATGAAACACATCTCGATGCGATTTTGTCCTACTCACATGCCTGTTTGAACGATGACAGTCTCACTGAAATGATGCCGTACTTCAAAGAGAAGAACGTTGGCGTGATTGCCGCATCCCCTCTCAGCATGGGCTTACTCACACACGCAGGGCCACCGGATTGGCACCCGGCATCCGCAGAGCTTAGAGCAGCCGTTTCACGCGCCGTCTACTATTGCGAAGAGCGAAACCTGGACCTGTCAGATATTGCCATTTCATGGAGTTATCGTCTTCAAGGACCAGCATCGCTGATGGTTGGCATGAAAGACCCGGCGACTGTGCAGGCAAATGTCAAGGCAGCACAGCGTGAATACGATCCGGATACGCTGCATAAGATTCGTAGTTTCTTTGATGATGTCCAGCGGCTCAGCTGGCCAAGTGGACGCTGGGGAGACCCGGAACCCGCGCGGCTTTCTTAGTGAACGAGGCTGGAAACAGCCCCGTTTTGCTTTTTGTGTTGTTCCGCCCAGCGAAGTGCATCCACAGCGAGAAGCGCTCCAATCACTGCCGGGATATACAGGCCTTTGAAGAGGCAGACGGATGACCAAAAAGCACATGTCAGAAACAGTGTCGCGATAGCATCAGCATGTGCTGCCTTACGGAATGCAAACGTCCAGACAACAGCTGCAAGGGTTCCCGTCATCACCCATCCACCAAAATTTTGTAAAGGCACATCGTAGTAGGCACTTCCGTACTCGTATGTCCAAAACCCAAGCTTAACCGCAGCAGGGTCCAGTAACAAATCGATTGCCATTAGGTAGAAACCACACATCAGATAGAAGAGCGGGTGTGTCCGCTTTAATGCCAGTCTTGCCGTGGCACCAATCACCAGCGGCACCCAGGCAAACGGTACGGTCCACGGAACCAGTCCGCCAACCCTTCCACCAATCATGTCGCCATAAACAAACCGAGAGTATGGGAAGCCGGTGAGGATGCTGGTAGCTTCGATACCGAGTGCGAAAATCGAAAGCCCGATGAGTACGATGACGATGCGCTTGTCGACGCCCGCCTGGTAGACGGCAATGAGCGTGGGGGCAGCAAATCCAAGGATTGCGATGGACGAGACCCACGACATTTGCGGCGTGAGTGGGACCTTTCCCACGAAGAAGCCTACGACCAGGAGAATAAGCGCCGTGATTTTTACGGACAGAG
>CAIRTT010000477.1 GCA_903881535.1 uncultured Armatimonadota bacterium | reverse complement strand
CTCCGCCTCAAAGCGGTCACGGGCATTCAAATCAGATGGATCTGCGAGAAGCGCATCCCACTCGACCATCAGCTCGCCAAGCTCTTCGCGGCACTTGTCCCGCAAATCGGCAGCATCCGGCCACTCAAACCCAAGCTTCACCGTCCGCTTACTGACTTCCGTCGCAATAGAGAGCGCTGGAAGCGCCTGCGAAATGCCATCGAGGGCGCTCTTCGCAGCAGAAATGCCCTTTTCTGCCTTTTCCACTGCCTTGATCGCATTCCAGTTCACGAGGACAGCTTCGGCATCCTCGGCCTTGGCATCAGCAAAGATGTGCGGATGCCTGCGGATCATTTTGGTACAAATCGCATCCGCGATGTCGCCAAGGGTAAACATCCCACTCTCGCGCCCAAGCTGCGCATGGAACGCAATCTGTAAAAGGACATCCCCAAGCTCATCCACGAGGGCATCCGTGTCATCGGAGTCGATCGCTTCCGCGACCTCATACGCCTCTTCGAGGAGGTATTTGCGCAGCGTCTCGTGGGATTGCTTGAGATCCCATGGGCAGCCGGTTTCCGGATCGCGCAGGCGGGCCATGATTTCGCTCAGAGTGTTGATGTCCGCCGGGCGCTGCTCACGCGGGAGTGCCGGGACAAAGATGGATGTCAGATGGTTGACAGGAAGACGGTCGATGCGTACGAGTGGGATGGCATCAACGCGCTCGAGGCCTGGAACACCCGCGGCGGTGATGACCTTAACGGGCCAGTCATCCGGGAAGCCGGCATCGAGGAGGGCTAGTTTGACATCCGATGCGATTTCCTGGTCATGGACCTGGTACAGGAGGATCGGGCCATCGGTGCCGAGGTTAGGATCCGCATACGGAAGCGCCGAGCGGAGGAGGTGGGCATCCACGACATGGAGATGATCGACAACCGGTGCCAGGATAGCTTCAAGGCAGGCATCCACAAACGATGGCGCTCCAACAATCTTGATGGTGACGTGTTCGATGGCAGCTCGTTCGAGCAGGATGCGCACGGTGGTTTCACCGACGAGCGGGTGTCCGGGGACAGCGTAGATGATGTCGCCACGGGTGGCGTGCGTACGGAGCACGCGCTCTACGATGGCATCGTAGGTTTCTTCGAAGGTGCGTCCGCTTTCATATTCGTCATCGAGGGGGATGACATTCGCCGGGCCTCTGGATGCGAAATGTTCAGCAAGGGGTCCTGCTTCGATGCAGGGGTGCCGCTGTGTGCGGAGGAGGATTGGAAGGGTGCTTGTTAAAAGCGTATGGGCCTTGGCCGGGAGTGCGTTAACATCCCCTGGACCAAGACCCACACAGTAGATCACGAAGGCTTACTTACCTGCTGGAGCAGCACCCGCTGGTGCGGCGCCTGCTGGCATACCGGCTGGTGCGCCAGTAGCCTGCAGAGGAGCCTGAATCTCGTTTGCTGTTTCCTTGATGCCATTCCAGACAGCCGAAACGCCGGCATCCTTGGTATCAAAGGAAATAGTGCCCTTTTGCTTGAGAATCTGGGTCCGGAGGCCGACATTTGCCGGGTCCATGGCCTTCTGTTGAATCAGGCCGAGGCGCACGAATGCCATTTCCTGATCTGGTGGAAGGCTGAAGGCTGGGATTTTCTTCTCAACACGGATCCATCCACGGAATGTCTGTGTTGGGCTGATCACCCAGTCGACTGGTCCGATGATGGTTCCTTCTGCAGCGGCTTCGACCTTGGATGCAACACTCTTTGGAATGGATGCATTTGGAAGAACCCGAAGACCGGATGTTTGTGTCAGCTCAGGGATGATGTTGAGCTGCTTTGCAGCGGCTTCAAACTTCTTGGCATCGGTGCCGGCGGCTTTGACGACCGTCTCGGAATCAGCCATGTTCTTTGGGTCACGAAGGATTAGGCGGACTTGGGTGCGTGGAGGCAGCGCCATCATGTCCTTCATCTTCGTGTATTGCATCTTGACTTCGTTCTCATTGAACTTAATCAACTTTGCAAAGACATTTGCTTCGGCCAGCTGTCCGCGGATGTCATCCTTCATTTCAGCAGCCGAGATGCCCTGCTTTGCGAGCTGGGTGTCATAGGTTTTGCCTGGGTTGATGTTCTCAAAACGCGCTTTTTGGGCATTGAAGAGCATGTCGACATCGCCATCGGATGGCGTAACGCCCATCTTCGCGGCTTCCGCCATGATGATGCGGTTGGAAACAATAAGGTCGACAACGTACTGCTCGGTTGTCAGGGATGCGCCATTTGGAAGCGAGACAGGTTGTCGCTCGAGCTTCTTGATGTATTCATCCTTAGATACCTGTTGTCCACCGACGGTGAAGTATGACGATTCGCCACCACACCCGGCGAGGGCGAGAGCCGTAAACGCAGCTCCTACGGCTGCAAACGTGACACTGCTGTTCATGGAACGCTTCAAGGGGATTCTCCTCATATTAACGGTGTGATTAACCACACCACGCATCTGATACTGCAATTACCTTACCAATCAGGGGTTGAGTTCCAAATTCGCAACCATTTACAGTAGCAATCCGACCGAATCAGGATACAGCCGATATCCAAGAGTCACCAACGGACGTTGAATAACACCGATGGGACCTAAACATGAAGTCGCTTCCAGTGACCACGCTGATACATCCAAGCCACGACCAACCCCTGCAGCATCGTTGATAGCGTCATCGCCCACCAGCAGCCAGTCGTCCCAAACATCACCAAAAACACATACGCCAGCGGTAAACGAACCCCAAAGTTGGTCACCGCAACAGCGATTGTCGGGTCGCGTGTGTCCCCTGCGCCTTGGAGCGCGCCAGAGAGGACCATCGCGACCGCAAGGAATGGCTCACTGATCAGGGCTATTTTGAGGTACGTGACAACCATATTGATGAGCGCATCGCGATCGGCTCCCGTCGCAAACTGCTCGGCAAATGGCCGTGCGAGGAGAACAAAGACGATGCCCATCACGGACATCACCCCTACCGCCTGCCAGGTCGCCACCCAACCGGCTGCCGTCGCGCGCTTCGCGTTCTGTGCTCCAAGGTTTTGTCCAACAAAGGCCGTAGCGGCAATTGAGTAGGCAAAGCCGGGCATAAAGGCGATGGACTCTGCGACCAGTCCAACACCAAGCGCGGCAACGGCAATTTCGCCGGATTTATTCGCCAGGATGCCTTGGAGAAAGAGCATCGAGCTCGTGCGAAGGAGCTGCTGACCGCCTGCCGGGAGCGCGATGCGGTTGATGCGCTGCAGCCAGTCTTTCGGTATCCGCAGGGTCGTGATTTTCAGTCCCTCTTGCAGAACAGAGCCTCTAAGAAAAAAGTACTGAAGGGCTGTTGCGACGATTACGGAGCAGCTGTACGCAAGCGCGCCGCCGACAACGCCCAGCTTTGGAAAGCCCAAATGCCCAGGGATTAGGACGGCATTCAGGGCGGCGTGCACCACGATAGAACCAATCGTCACGTAGAGTGGCCGAACGGTGTCGCCAAGTCCACGGAATGCTCCTGCCTGTACGAACATCATGAAACCGAATGGAATTCCAATGCCGGCAAAGAGCAGATATTGCTTTCCAGCAGCAAGCGATGCACCCTTAAGTCCTTGCATCCGAAGGAGGGGTTCGGCAAGAACAATCAAGCCGATGTCAATGGCAACCGCCAGAATGAGCATCAATGTCAGGCAATAGCGCAGCGCATTTCGGGCTTCATCGATGTCACCCGCTCCCACGGCGCGCGCAATGAGGGCGCTCGCGGCGGTAGAAATGGCCATCGACACCGAGCCAACCGTAAAGATTAGCGTTGTGCAGATACTGACCGCAGCCATCGCAGGCGTGCCAAGTCCAGACACAAAAAAACGATCGAGGAATCCATTGATGGTGTGAAGCAGCATCGTGGCCACACTTGGGAGGGCGATAAACAAAACGCCCAACCCGATTGGCCCTTCGAGGATCATCCGGGTCCGCTTTTCCTGTGCG
>CAIRTT010000476.1 GCA_903881535.1 uncultured Armatimonadota bacterium | reverse complement strand
TGCGCTCCGGCCACCGCGGCAGGATACGGCGAGGCGTTTACCATCCGGGGAGAGAGTGACGTGATATGGGGCGACATCCACGCGGATGGTGCGTGTCACGAGTCCGGTTTCGGTGTCGATCACAGCGATTGCATTGCGGATGCCGAGTGCGACAAAGGCTTGCTTACCATTTGCGGAAACGGCGATTCCGGCAACTTGCGGATCTTTGAGGCGCTGACCGCGACCCGCTAGCCCGGCTGCGATATCTGGCGCTTCGTCATCCTGAAGTGGCGTGTCAACAACCCATGTTGCAATGGATGTTGGACGTCCATCAGCTGCGACATCGATCACCGCGACCTTACCACCCGACTGGGCGGCGAGAATACGATTGCCATCCGGCATCCAGGCAATTCCCAGCGGTCCGATCCCAATATTCACTTTTCCGAGTGTCTCGCCGGTACTACTATAGACGGTGACTCCACCTTGGCAGAGAGCGGCAAAGCGTTTTCCATTTGGGGCAACAGCGATGTCTTTTGGGCGGCTGCCAGCGAGCGTGATGACCGTGCCAAGTGGTGTAACGGTCTGGTTCGTAGGTGTGGTGGCAAAGCCGGTCCGTAGCACATCCTCGCCAACGAAGAGCGGTTTATCAGCCGTGAATGCGCTTCGGAGTCCAAGAGCGGTAAGACTAGTGAGGGTAATGGTCGCAAGCGTTGCGACGGCGGGAAGCGTACGGTGAAGGTTCATCGGTCTGCAGGTCTCCAGCATCTGATATTCTGCCCAAGTGGCAACACGGCTGACACTGCCGCCGGTTGGCCGGTTGGATGTATCTTACAAGGAGTTTGTGGATGTCACGTTATGTCACCAATCCCGTTCAGGATTCAGAGGAGCAAGCTACCCAAAACTACAAGGTTTGTCAGATTGACAAGCCGCGTGCAGCGATGCTTGCAGAGGAGACGGTGGCTATCTGGACTAGCGGTACGTACATCGCCGAAACGGGCGAACCTGTAGACATCCGAACTGCCATCGCAAAATGTGCGGCAGCGACATTATCAATACCGCCGCTGCGCGAGCTGACCATGGCATCGCAAAATCCCTTAATCGACCAGACGCTGGTGTCAGTGGTCAATACAACGACTCAGACAGCTGCTCGGATTCTGCGGGACCATGGGCATACAGTCCTCGCGTTGAACTTCGCAAATGGTACGAACCCTGGCGGGTGGTTTCTGGATGGAGGCCGTACGCAGGAAGAGGCGCTTTGCCGTGACAGTCTCCTCTTTGGGACGCTTGTTGGGCATGAAATGTATGACGTCCATAAGACGATGCCTTACGAGGATGCAAGTGACTGGTGCATCATTTCCCGTGATGTTCCTTTCATCCGGGATGAAAACAGCGAACTCGTGGCGTACCCGTGGGTTTGCGATGTTGTCACGTGCGCGGCGCCAATCAGTTCTCCTTACCGGGATGCGTATTGCCGCGAGCTGTTCCGAAAGCGTATCCGCCGGCTGCTCGAAGTCGCGGCATCCATTGGTTACACAGGGCTCGTTCTTGGAGCGTGGGGCTGCGGGATGTTTGGAAATGATCCGGCATCGACGGCCAAGGTGTTCCGCGAGCTGCTCGAAGGTGAATTTCTTGGATGCTTTGGTGAGGTCATTTTTGCGGTGACAGACTGGTCTCCAGAGCGCAAATTTCTCGGCCCGTTTGCAGCTGCGTTGTTAACGGACTGCGAGCAGCTGGAATCGTATGCAAGCAGTGTGATTCAGCGCCGTCAGCCGGTTGAAATGCCGACCAGCCTGGTCGCCGACGATGCAAATCGTGTTCAGCTTATGGCCTGCTCTGCCTACGCGGCGACACTAAATACATTCGATATCTCGCAGCTTGAGCCGTGGCTGCATGACGAAATGACCGCCTCATCCAGTGCAACTTGTGCGCAGCGACATGGCAAATCCAACTATGTTGATTACTACACCAACATTTTGGCGGGATGGTCACAGCAGCTGAGTGTTGCTCTTCCGGCGCAGGTGGCCGAAATTGGCTGGCACTACGACCATTTGTCCTGGTGTGTTCTTATCCATGGAAATGGGGATGAGGGCATCACCAATGTCTGGATACCCACGATGCAGGGCGATTTTGTGCACCGTATTTATGTTGAAAACGCATTCGCCATTGGACCCGTGGTTGCGACGAGTATTTACCCAAGCGGCGGCGTAAATGACATCAGTCACCTCCTCGGCGTCTGAGTCATCAAGCCTGTTTGTGTTATGAACACGTGCTTTAAGGGCGGTTGACTCCTCTGCTATAGTGGATGCATGAAGCCATCTATTCCGGGAATTGCTCCATTTGTTGCCATTACGGCAATCGCAGGTGTCGCCGCAGCAAGCATGTCTACCACTCTCAAAGTTGGTGACCTGGTTAATGGAGGTGTGGTTGTCCCTACAGGCGATGTCATTAAGCCTGTCGGCACATCACTTCTCATCGACCGTCGTCCCGTGGCGACAGTGCTGAGTGCCAATGGCGAAACGCTTTATGTCCGGGACAATGAAGGCCTCACGGTCATCAATGTCGCCAAGATGGACGTTACTTCAAGGGTAAAGCTGGGTGGATCCGGTCTTGGTGGGATGGTTGTCAACGCGCAGGAGACGCGGCTTTACACGGGTAATGCGACAAATGGCGTTGATGAGCTTGACATTTCGTTAGCACAGCCAAAGGTGCTGCGAACCCTGAAGCTGCCTGCTGGTGCAGCCGGAGTACCGTACCCAGCGGGGCTTGCTCTCGATGACACATTTGTTTATGTTGCAGCCAACCGCTCCAATGCAATCCACGCATTTGACCTTGAGACGGGACAGGTCGCTTGGACTGCGGCTACATCCCCGGCGCCCGTTGGCATCCGCAAAATAGGCAACAAGCTCTGGGTCAGCTGCTGGGGCCAGACACCGGCGTGGAACGACCGCTCTGCAGATTCGAGCAAGACCAAGGTTGCCGTTGACATCCGGGGTATCAGTACCGGAGGCGCCATTGAGACATTTGCATTGCCATCCGGTGGCGAAAAGGCTGCGATAAAGCTGACATCAACTCCTGTCCCCGCGCAACCGACGGAGATGATTGCGCTGGCGGATGGCGGTGCGGTCGCAGTTGCCTGCGCGGATGGCGATCAGATCATGCGGGTTTCCGCATCGGGTGACTGGAAAGTGCTCTGGAATGCTGGTCGGCATGAATCTCCGACAGCGATGATTGAGCTGCCGGACAACCGTGTTGCGGTCACGCTTGGCGGTGCGAACAAGGTCGTGGTGCTGAATAAAGCCACGTGGACGCCGGAAGTCGAATATGCAACCGGTTGGTATCCTCTCGCAGTGGCTGGCAATCGAAACAGCTTGGCAGTTGTGAGTTCCAAGGGTATCGGCTCGCGTGGCCGTGACATCGATACGAGCATGTATGGTGGTATCGCGAAGAGCGAGCCCCTTCGCGTCAATGTGAATCCGGATGAGCGTGTACGCAGAAATGTCTACCAGTTCACCGGGCTGGTTCAGAGCATCAACCGCAGTACCGATCCAAGAAAGCCTTTCAAGGCAGCTGTAGCGCCGAAGCAGGCGAACTTTAAGTACCCCGCATTCAAGCATGTCATTTATGTCATCAAGGAAAACCGGACG
>CAIRTT010000475.1 GCA_903881535.1 uncultured Armatimonadota bacterium | reverse complement strand
GAAACTCTGATTACCATTTCTGCAAGTGGATACATCAAACGGATGAAGCTCACTAGCTTTGCTGTAAACCATCGTGGCGGTAAAGGCAAATCTGCGGGTAAGACCAAAGAAGATGATTCCATTGAGCATATTTTCCGTGCGAATACGCATGAGCAAATAATGTTCTTCACAGACAAGGGTAAGGTTTATCGCCTCAAGGCTTACGATGTTCCTGAGCGTGATACCAATGCCATGGGTTCCTATCTTGGCAATCTCCTAAGTGTTGAATCTGGCGAACGCGTAACAGCGTATGTCAGTGTTAGAGATCTTGCGACAGCCGAAGGTTACCTCCTAATGGGTAGTCGACTTGGTGAGATCAAACGATGTGACCTCAAGGACTTCAAAAACATCCGGGCAAATGGTGTGCAGACCTTTGACTTGAACGAAGGCGATGAGCTTGGCTGGGTCCGCAAGACGACTGGCGATAGCACCGTTATCCTCTGCACATCCCGTGGACATGCCATCCGATTCGCAGAATCCGATGTTCGCTGCTCCGGACGTACATCAGGTGGTGTACGTGGTATCACACTCGATGGACCAGATGACATCGTTGTAGCGATGGATGTCGCCGAAGATGATGCAGACCTCCTCGTCGTCGGCCAAAACGGAGTTGGTAAACGATCAGGTTTGATTGACTACAAGGTTCAATCACGTGGTGGTAAAGGCCTCAAGACCATTGATGTAACCGCAAAAACCGGACCACTGAAGGCTGCTTGTATCGTTTCTGGATCTGCTGATAAGTCACGCAGTCTCCTGATCATGTCTGAAAATGGTCAGGCAACACGTTTCCCAGTCAAAGAAGCGAAGAAGCAGGGACGTTCAACACAGGGTGTCAAACTGATCAATCTCGCCGATAACGACAAGGTTGCTCGCGTAACCGTTGTGGTCAACGATCTCCTCTCGGAGACCGGATTGTAAAGACAATCTGACGTGAATGATGACAGTGCCCTAGTGAATACACTTGGGCACTTTTTTATTGCACTCTTGTCGTTAGACCCTGGAGCTTACTGGTTGCGATGTACTTCGTCAGCTTGGATGGCACATGAAGCACACCCTCTTCGCCGCCAGAGACGTACCAAGTCCTGTTTTTAGATAGTCCCTTGAGGGTGACCTCGAGCTCGTTTGGTGAGACACCAATGCGTGTAACCCGAAGGTTGTCATACCGCTTATCAAACGGGGAATAGCTCGGTCCTCCCCAAGCCATCAGAACGGCTGAATGCATTGCGGTGTGCTGGGACAATGGATTGGCCACGACACGCCGCCACGATGAGAACCTTGGATATTCGCCGAAAGGAATGCAAAGCGTGTCCATGGTTGCTGCAGGGCAAAGTGCCCGGATTCCATAAAAACACCGGATAAGCTCAGCTGCGACTTGCGTCTCTGACATCCTCCGAAGCGAGCGGTGCGACCAGGTATGGTTGCCCACTTCATAGCCTGTATCTACAAGATACTTCAACTTGGATGCCGCAAGACCATTCTGGTGAAACGGCTCCGGATTATGGATACTCTTTGGCATCACATAAAAGGTTGCCCTTCTCTGCCAACGTGGAGAATGGTCACGTATATGTTGCTCTAAAATTCCGATAGCAGATGACGACGTTGGACTACCATCACTGCGCATCGCAAACTGTGACCTTCGACCATCATCAAACGTTAAAACGACCGGGACCATTCCCTTTGGTACTCTTGCTAGCGCAGTATGAGACCGCAGATCTCTCATATTGACGGGATACATTCCATATTCATCAAGCAAACGCAAATGCTTACGAAATGTTGCCGATGACACATTTAAACCTCGGCTGTCGAACGGTCGAGTGTCGTCTACTGAGTGGTACATTATCACTGGTATTCGACCCAGTTCGTTTGGTCGACGGAGGTTGTACTCAGGGGATGGTTGCATACGGTCGATATTCTATTCGAATTCCAGTGATGTAAGTGTCATCTTTGCATAGATTTATTCGTTAAGTATAAGTGGAAACACCCGACAAGAGGGACAACATGCTGCTGGAATTAGACATTCGCAATTTCGCTTTGGTAGAACACGCTAACTTGGAATTCACCGGTACCTTTACTGTAATGACGGGCGAGACCGGCGCAGGTAAGTCGATTCTGTTAGATGCACTTGGCTTGGCACTTGGTGAGCGCACCAGCCCCGATGTTGTGAGGCATGGTGCATTAGCAGCACGTGTTCAAGCTCGGTTTGATTTAAGTAATATTCCAGATTCAGTTAAGAATATTGCTGAGCAAATGGGAATCGCCATGGAGGATTGTCAGTTGATTCTTGACCGTGAGCTGACGGCTACGGGAAAGAACACTGCACGAGCCAATGGAGTGCTCATTACTGTCTCAAATCTTAAGCAATTGACATCGGCACTCGTCGTGAACTCTGGTCAACATGATCAGCAGCGGCTTCTCGAAGCCACACGTCAAATGCAATGGTTTGATAATTCATCACCAGAACTCCGAGT
>CAIRTT010000474.1 GCA_903881535.1 uncultured Armatimonadota bacterium | reverse complement strand
CCGTTAAGAGGGTCAACATGGAAACTGAATGGAATGGACAGAGGAGTTCCAGGAACAGACATCCACGCAACTGTATTGGACTCAACAAAGTGTCCGGGACTGCTACTTACTCCAGCAACAACTGTAATCGCAGCGATAAAGGCAGCAATAACACTGAGGATAGCAATACCGGAGGACAATCGTTCGCCAAGCTTGGACCCAATGGTTCCATTGATAATGGCACCAATGAGCGGGATGAGCGGTACTAACCACAATATGGTTGACATCGTGATTTTACCCTTTCAATCCGTTAAGGACATCAACATCTACATTGTCCTTCGTTCTAAAGATTGCAATCAATATCCCAAGTCCTACTGAAACTTCGGCTGCCGCAACTGCCATCACAAAAATCGTCAGCATCTGACCGCCAGCATCGCCAAGATAGCGACCAAACGCGATCAATGAGAGGTTGACAGCGTTTAACATGAGCTCGATGCTCATAAAGATAAGAATCGGATTACGCCGCGTCGTGACTCCAGCAATCCCCAGTGAAAAGAGGATCATCGACAACACGATGTAATAGTTCAACGGTATGGACATCAGGCCTTATCCTCCGTGGGTTGCTGTCGTTTCCCGGCAAGCACAACGGCACCGATGACTGCGACCAGTAACAGGAAACTCGTCCACTCGAATGCAAACAGCCAAGGAAGGTTAGGGTTGTACAACACCTTACCAATCCCCTCGACGCTACCGGCTGAGGAGCCAGTTACCATTGCATCGGCGGGCAACATCACATCCGGCAGTCCTTTGAGTGCAACTGCGGACATCAGTCCACCAAACCCGATGGCAGATGAAAACGCGATAACTGTCCGCACGCCTCGATAGCTGGTGTTCAGGTTAGCTTGCCCCATGTTCAACAACATGATCACAAACAAGAAGAGCACCATAATCGCACCAGCGTAAACAATCACTTGCACTGTCGCGAGGAAGTAAGCATTCAGCGACAAGTACAAACCAGCGACACTAAACAGGTTGATGACCAGACTCAATGCAGCACGCAATGGATTTTGTAGGATGACCACCAGTAATCCACTTGCGATCGCAGCTACAGCGAAAAACAGGAACATCAATCCCTGACCCGAAAGAATTGCCTGGAGTGTCATAACACTATCCCTATGTGCGTCACGTCACTTGTAAATCTACACATCAGTCAATCCTCTCAAGCTGAGGGTCTGGTACCAACAACATTTCTTTGGTGTAAATCAACTTCTTCCGGCTATCCTCGGCCAGTTCAAATATGTCTTTAAGTTCGATCGCGCCCGTCGGACAAGATTCCTGACAAAAGCCACAGTAGATACACCGAAGCATGTTGATTTCGTAACGCTCGGCAAAGCGTTCGCCTGGGCTCTTTCGGTCTTGATCTGTGTTCTCTCCGGCTACGACAAGAATTGCATTTGCGGGACATGCACCGGCACAAAGGGAGCACCCGATACATTTTTCCATGCCATTGTCATAGCGGTTAAGAACGTGGCGCCACCGAGCTCTGCGTCCCATCGGGCGACGAAACTCAGGATAGGACAAAACCGTTGTCGGCTCAATTATCTTTACACCAACACGCGCCATACCCTGAAATGGGGCAAGCACCTCAGACGCAATCTGACGTACATCAGACCAGAATTCTGACATCGTTTAGTCCTCCACCGGCATCCGGGCAGCAATCGCCCGAACAACACTCTCACGACGTATTGGGAGGCGGCTTGCTTCATCCCCTGATTTGCGAGCCTTCCAATGCAGATATGCAACCCATAGAACAATCGTTGCCAAGCACCCAGCTATTCCGACCGCGATCAAGTGCCCAACGGCACCAAACAGCTGCTGTAGAGCCATCGATGTTGCAACAAGAACAACATTTGCCAATGCAGTTGGGAGTAACACCTTCCAACCAAAATGCATCAGCATGTCGTAACGAAGTCTTGGCTGACTTGCACGGACTAGGATGAAGAAACTGATCAAGGTGTAAAGCTTGATGAAGAGCCACGCTGGCGCGATCACAACATGGTTGACAAAGTTTAATACAGATGTGGGGAAGAACGTCCATGATGCAGGAAGCTGACCCAAAATCCCCCAGGGCGCCGTGTAGCCACCGAGGAAGAGAGTCACACAGATCGCCGAAACGATCATCATATTGGCGTACTCACCCATAAAGAACATCGCAAACTTGAACGATGTGTATTCAGTATGGAAACCTGCGACAAGTTCGGTCTCCGCTTCTGGGAGGTCAAACGGTGCACGATTGGTCTCAGCAATCATCGAAATCATATAAACGACTGCCGCAACGAGACCGAAAGGAAAGAGCTTGAAGATATTCCAGTTCCAAAATCCAGCAGAAACGGATTGTGTCCACACGGAGTAGTTGGAATCAGGAATCGGAACATTGGTCGCGATTGTCTGGCTATGAACAAGCTCCTGCATCGCGAGCGTACCGGTCATCAAAAGCACAGCGATGATGCTGAGGCCCATACCAAGCTCGTACGAAATAACCTGACTGGAAGCACGCAGTCCACCAAGCAGCGAGTACTTGTTGTTGGATGACCATCCAGCAAGAATCACTCCGTAAACTTCAATAGATGCCACCGCAAGTAGGAAAAGAATACCCACGTTGAGGTGAGGCGCAACCGCTCCCCAATCCGATGAGCTATTCCACGGTAAGACGGTCAAGCTACAAATGACAGGAACAAGCGCAATCGCAGGCGCGAGGTAATAAAGGGCTTTATCAACGTTTGTAGGCGTGATGTCTTCCTTCATCATCAATTTGAGCGCATCGGCCATCGGCTGGAGCAAACCAAAAGGACCAACACGGTTTGGACCCAGACGCCCTTGCCAGAAACCAAGTAAGCGGCGTTCGAGCCATACAAGGATGGGGACACTGCCGAGTCCGCCAGCGAGTGCAATCACAAATCGCAGCAAAGACCGAACAAATTCTGCATACCAGGGAATATTGTCAGCACTGTTGACAAACAAGTCACGCCAAACGGGTGAGTTAATCAGCTCAGACATTACTCGCTCCCTCCTTGCAGTAATCCAGCCGGCAGTACATCGGATGGATTGAACACTGGCAGTGGATTTCCTGCCCGGGCATTGAGCTCTAGTAGTACCTGCCACTGTGGTCGCGTTCCTGCCTTTGGCGGAACCACAGCATCCACCGTCTGCAGCTGTCCATCCACGTTGAGGTAGGTTCCCGCGGTTTCTGCAAAGGACGCTATCGGAAGCACTACAGAAGCATTTTTCGCCGTTGCATTCATGAACTGGCTTGTGACAACGACAAACGCATCTGATGCGAATGCCTTACTCGCAAGCTGACCGTCTCCGTAGGTTCCTACAGGATCAGACGCAAGGACGAAGGCATGTTTGAGAGTACCTGCCGCGAGGCCATTCAGGACATCATTTGCCTTTTCAGATGCAGGTAGACCAGTAGTTAGATCTTCCACCCATGCATCTGCACCATCGAACCCAGCCAGATACGGACCATAAGCATTGGCATCGGACACCAGCACAGAATAACCACATCCCGCCGCCAATGTAACACCATTGATTGCTTCGTAATCAGCTGCCGAAAGCGTATCAGGAACAAGAACAACCGATTCTGACGTCAGATTAGCACCCGCAAGTTCACCTGATGTTTTGACAGAAACGACCGTAGCACCGTTCCGTTGTGCTTTTACAGTACGGAGGTAATACATCGGCTGATCGTAGGCAAGGTCCATTCCGACAATGACAACATGTTTTGCTGATTCGACGGAAACAATGGTTGCCTTTGGTAGACGTCGCGGAGCTTGTGTGAGCTGATATGCGAGATTAGATGAGCCGAAAACTCCGTGAACTAGTTTGCCAAGGAGCACGTTGTCTTCTATCGTCCCCGTGGTTGTCCCGAACGCTGCGATTGCGTTTGCTCCGTAGTTCTCAGAGACGAACTGCATGTTCGTGACAACGGCTGAAAGCGCTGTATCCCAATCTGTCTCAACGAGAACGCCCTGTGCGTTACGAATCAGAGGAACCGTCAGACGCTCAGGGGAGTTGACATCCGCATTGCCAAACTTGCCCTTATCACACGTCCACTCTTCGTTGATGTCTTCGTTTACACGGCCATTGATGCGGACGACTTCGCCCATACGGTGGCCAACGGCGATGTTGCAGCCATTGGAGCACTTTGTACAGATTGAGTCAGCTGACTTGACTTCCCAAGGTCGGCCTTTGAAGCGGAACTGGCGACTTGTCAGTGCACCAACAGGACAGATTTCGATGGTATTTCCGCTGAAGTTGGAATCAAATGTCCCACCAAGGAATGGGCCGACTTCCGACTGCGCGCCACGATTAATCAATCCAAGCTTGGAGTCGCCGGCGATTTCCGAAGCAAAGCGCGTACAGCGCATACAGGTGATACAGCGCTCACGATCCAGCACAACATGGTCTGAAATCGGCAATGCCTTGACGTACCGTCGCTTATCCTCAATAAAGCGGGTGTTTGGAGGACCGTACGAAATCGTCATGTTTTGCAGCGGACATTCGCCGCCACGATCACAGACGGGACAGTCTAATGGGTGATTCGCAAGAATCAGCTCCAAGACACCGTTTTGCGCCTTTTTGACATCAGGGGTGGTTGTCTTGATAACCATGCCATCTGCAGCGGGAACCGTACAGGTTGCCATGATGGATGCTCTGCGTTGACCAAACATTTCCAGTTCAACGCTCGCGAGACACATCCGGCAGGCTCCAACGCTGGTAAGCCTTGGATGGTAGCAGAAATATGGAATGTCAGACCCTGCCGAAAACGCCGCCTCAATCACCAAAGTTCCCTTTGGTACCGAGACCGACTTTCCATCGACAATCAAGCTGACCATCGGGACACCTGAATCCTGGGCAACCTTAGAATCCGAAACAACTTTGTTGACATCAGCACTTTCGGCTGGAGTCTTTGGCCGGTCAGGGCCGTTTTGCGTTGACATAGCGATGTTATGCTCCCAGCTGTCCGGCTTCGGAATAAGTGTTCCGACCATGATGAATATATGAGAGGTATTCATGGCGGAAGAGTCGCAGGCTCGTCATGACAGGCCAGATAGCCCCTTCACCAAGAGCGCAGAACGACTTACCCCGAATCGAATCACAGATATCCCAGATAAGGTCAATGTCTTGTTCACGTCCACCACCGGATGCGATTCGAGCGTAGATTTTGCTAAGCCAATCCAAGCCTTCACGGCACGGCGTACACTTTCCACAGGATTCGTGATGATAGAAATCAACCAAGCGATGCGTGACCTTGAAGACATCTGTTGTTTCATCGAAGATCATTAATCCGCCAGAACCGAGTCCAAGTGTCTGCGTGTTCTGCGGAATACCTTCGTAGTCGAATGGATAGTCAAGTGGAGTCGGAGGGGCAAAGCCCATCGAGCTTCCACCCGGGATATAGGTCTTTAGCTGATGTCCATCACGAACACCACCAGCAATATCGAGAACCTCTGAAAACGGGGTCCCAAGCACAATCTCGTAGATTCCAGGTTTGTTTACGTGGCCAGAGATTGAAAAGAGTTTGGTCCCACGGGATCTCGGAGAACCCACACCAATCTCAGCATATTTAGCACCGCCAAGCTCTAAAATCGCAGGGATTGTGGCTGCCGTTTCGACATTGTTGACAACGCTAGGACGCTTCCATACACCAGAAATCATCGGAAGAGGCGCTGCTGGTGGCTTCAGGCGAGGCATTCCCCGCTCACCCATCAGGCTGGACATAAGCGCGGACTCTTCACCACACTCATATGCACCTGCACCCAAGTGGGTGTAGATGTCAAAGTCTAGGCCAGACCCAAGAACATTTTTGCCCAGGAATCCAGCGGCATACGCCTCGTTGATTGCCTTTTGGACACTCTTCCAAGGCTCGATGTATTCACCACGGATATAGATGTAGCATTTCGCAGCTCGCACTGCGACCATGGAACACAAACAACCTTCGACCAACAAGTGCGGCAGCGCATTCATCAGGTCGCGGTCTTTGGCGGTTCCCGGTTCACCCTCATCCGCATTGATAATGAAGTAGTGCTCGACGTCACGATTCTTTGGAAAGGCATTCCACTTAATGTGCGTAGGAAATCCAGCACCGCCTCTACCACGAAGGCCGGAGACTTTGACTTCTTCAATGATGGCTTCAGGGTCCATCGCGACGGCTTTGCGGAACTGCTCGTAGCCACCGTGCGCCACATACGTTTCCAAGCGGTCGATGCCGGGTACGTTTCGGTGCCGATAAAGGAGCTGTGTCTGTTCTACTGGCATCTAAAACTCCCCTTGCTCAGGCATTTGGCTCTGTGGTGGATGGACGGATTCGCTTGGCATGTTAGCGAGTTCTGCGATGAGTTTGTCCACCGTTTGTTCGGTTACACTCTCGTAGTAGGTGCTCCCGACCATCAGGGCAGGTGCATGGCAACAAGCGCCGAGGCACTCAACACGCTCTACTGAAAAGCTGCCATCTGGAGTCATCTCACCCGCATGAATACCGAGCTTTCGCTCGCAGTACCCGATGAGCTCATCCGCGCCGTTGACCAT
>CAIRTT010000473.1 GCA_903881535.1 uncultured Armatimonadota bacterium | reverse complement strand
TTTCAAGAAAAGTGCTTTGACCCTGTCTTGGAGCGGTACACGGATGGTGTCGGAACCAAGCATGCTGGTCTGCACGCAAACATGTTTCCTCTGGCGTTTGGGCTGGTTCCGGACGAATGGGTGGGCAAGGTTGCGGAATACGTCGCGGGGCGGGGGATGGCTTGCTCTGTGTACGGTGCCCAGTTCCTCATAGATGGGCTTTACCGGGCTGGCCGTTCATCTGATGCCCTATCACTCCTATCGAGTCGCTCTGACCGCTCTTGGGGGCATATGGTCTTCGATATCGGAACGACGATGGCGCTTGAAGCATGGGACACACGCTATAAGCCAAACCAGGATTGGAACCACGCGTGGGGCGCTGCGCCGGCTAATCTCATCCCGCGATGGCTGGTTGGCGTCTGGCCAACATCCCCAGGAGCGCAAACGCTTCGCATTGCACCGCAGCCTGCTGACCTCACATTTTTCAAGGCCAAAGTCCCGACGATACGCGGAGCTGTGGATGTCGACTTCAGGCAGTCTGGAACCACAGCAAACCTCTCCGTGACGTTGCCCGGAAACACATCGGCAACCGTTGTACTGCCTCGCCCTCCTGAAAACACACGTATCACCGCTGTGCGTATCGGGGATAAACGAACTAAGCTGGCAGAAGGTTATGAAATCGTCGGTGGACAGACAACCGACTTTTCCTGGAAATGGCAAGAGACATTGCACTAAAAGAAAAAGCCGCCCGGCGGAGCCGGGCGGCTGAACACGTCACCGATAAACGAAGGGTTAGGCCCGTGCAGCCTCTTCCGCACGCTTTGCCAGCAATGCTTTGTATTCCTCGCTGACAACCTTTGCAAAGCGACGCTTTTCATCTTCCCAATTCTGGAGAATCATGCGACCGCGCTCAGAATTGGTCAGCTCAACATGGCGCGCGACGAGATTATAAATGAGCTCGAGATCTTCGAGAGCCAATCCCCACGAGAGCTCCAAGTTTGAGTTTGGGTTCAGACGCTGCTCAAAACGACCATCCACATCCCAGACAAACGCATAGCCACCACTCATACCTGCACCGAAGTTGCGGCCAGTCGTCCCGAGGACAACAACGGTTCCGCCTGTCATATACTCGCAGCCATGGTCGCCAACGCCTTCGACAACCGCTGTTGCACCTGAGTTACGGACAGCAAATCGCTCACCGACAACACCAGAGAGGAAGGCCTCTCCCTTCGTGGCTCCGTAGAGCAACGTGTTTCCAGCGATGACATTCTCGTAGGCTTTGTAGCGGGCATTGTCTTCCGGGCGAACGACTATCCGCCCGCCGGACATACCCTTACCGAGGTAGTCATTGGCATCCCCGTGCAGCTCTAGTGTCATCCCTGGTGCGAGGAATGCACCAAAGCTCTGCCCTGCAGATCCATAGAACTTGATATTAATGGTCGATTCTGGAAGTCCATCAACGCCAAAGCGCTTCGCAACCTCACCACTCAGCATCGTTCCACAGGAGCGGTTGTGGTTGTGAATCGGGATGGTCATCGCTACCGGACGTCCATGCTCCAGCGCAGGCTTCGCCAGCATAATCAAGTGGTAGTCCAACGCACCTTCAAGACCATGGTCTTGGGTTTCGAGGCATCGCGTCGCAACACCCTTCGGCGCAACCCGCAGAAGCAGGCGCGAAAGGTCTACGCCTCGGCTCTTCCAATGGCGAACTGCATCGGATGCTTCCAGACGGTCCGACCGCCCAATCATTTCATCCACATTTCTGAAGCCAAGCTCAGCCATAATTTGGCGGACTTCCTCAGCAACAAAGAAGAAATAGTTAATGACGTGTTCTGGCTTGCCCGCAAACTTCTTGCGTAGGATTGGGTCCTGTGTCGCAATACCGACCGGGCATGTTCCGAGATGACAAACACGCATCATGATGCACCCCTGTGCAACGAGAGGCGCCGTCGAGAAGCCGTATTCCTCAGCACCAAGAAGCGCTGCGATGACGACATCACGGCCAGTCTTCATCTGGCCATCCGCCTGCAGGACAACACGCCCACGTAGCTGGTTGGCGACAAGAACCTGCTGGGTTTCCGCGAGGCCTAGCTCCCAAGGAATACCCGCATGCTTGATGGATGAAAGGGGGCTTGCACCGGTTCCACCCTCGTAGCCGGAGATCAGAATATGGTCAGCATGTGCCTTTGCAACGCCTGCTGCAACAGTTCCAACGCCGACCTCACTCACCAACTTGACACTGATGCGGGCGCTTGGATTCACATTCTTAAGGTCGAAGATCAGCTGGGCGATGTCTTCAATACTGTAAATGTCGTGGTGCGGGGGAGGAGAAACCAGCGTCACGCCAGGCGTGGTGTGGCGTATTCGCCCGATGTAGTCATCCACCTTGTAACCAGGCAGCTGACCACCTTCACCGGGCTTAGCACCCTGCGCCATTTTGATTTGTAGCTCATCGGCGTTCACTAAATAGTGCGTGGTAACTCCAAAGCGACCACTTGCAACCTGCTTGATTGATGACCGCCGGTTATCTTTGAAGCGCTCAGGATCTTCACCGCCTTCACCTGTGTTCGACTTTGCCTTGAGGAAGTTCATCGCAATCGCGAGACCTTCATGTGACTCTCTCGAAATCGAGCCAAGACTCATTGCACCCGTGGCAAATCGCTTGACGATGTTTGCTACCGGTTCGACTTCCTCGATTGCGACAGGAGTCCCAGGGACAAATCGTAGTAATCCCCGAATCGTGCTCGCACGCTCTGGAGCCTCATTAATGGCTTTGCTGAACTCTTTGAAGGTCGCGTAGCCCTGTGCGGTGTCCTCGTTTCGGACAGCCTTCTGAAGACTTTCAACCGAATCAGGGTTGATGGAGTGAGACTCACCAAACCGACGCCATTGATACTGCCCACCAGGGTCGAGCTCAAAGTCACCATTGATGCCATCTTGCGGGTAAGCACTGTCATGTAGGCTACGGACTTCACGCTCGATGTCATCGAGTGTCACGCCTTCAATACGGCTTGGCGTGCCGGAGAAGTACTTCTCGATCACGCTGGATGCAATTCCAACAGCCTCGAAAATCTGCGCGCCACGGTAGCTCGGGATGGTCGAAATGCCCATTTTGGACATCACCTTGAGCAAGCCCTTATTAATGCCCTTAATGAAGTTATTGTTTGCCTTATCAACGGTCAGCGATGTGATATCGCCTTCCTGAATCAAATCACCAAAGGTGTCAAACGCAAGGTACGGGTTGATTGCACTTGCGCCGTAGCCGAGGAGGCAGGCGAAGTGGTGGACTTCACGGGCTTCTCCAGACTCGAGCACCAGTGCGGCCTTTGTTCGGGTGCCTTCACGGATGAGGTGATGGTGTACAGCTGAAATCGACAAAAGAGATGGCACCGGAGCGTGGTCTTTATCAACAGAACGATCTGAGATAACAATGACGCTTACGCCATCCTCGATGAGGTCACTCGCTTTACGGCACAGCCACTCGACAGCGCGCTCAAGCTCACCATGAGGCTTGTTGATATCAAAAACTGCCGGCAAGGTGACCGTGCGGAGGTTCTTTAGGCGGACATCATCGAAGCGACGTAGTTTCTCAAGGTCGGTGTTCAGGAAAATCGGGCTTTCGATCTTCAACTGATGTGCATTCTCAGGAACATCTTCGAGGAAGGAGCCATCGGTGCCGATGTAATCCGCGAGGTCCATCACCAACGATTCACGAATCGGGTCAATCGGCGGATTGGTAACCTGCGCAAAGAGCTGCTTGAAGTAGGAGAACATCGACTGTGGCCGGTGTGAAAGCACTGCCAGGGGCGTATCGGTTCCCATCGAACCAAGCGGCTCCTCACCATTCATCGCAACCGGTGTCAGGAGCATCCGGACATCTTCGCTGGTGTAGCCAAACGCACGCTGATGCGCACGCAGAGACTCATGCGGCTCCTGCGGACCCATTTCAGGGGTTGGCAATGCACCCAGCTCAACGCGGTGTTCATCCAGCCACGCACCGTATGGGTGCAAGGAACAAATCTCGGCTTTGACTTCAGCATCGCTTCGGATACGCCCAAGCTCTGTATCTACGAGGAATATCTTTCCTGGCTGTAGACGGCCACGTTCCTGAATACGGTCAGTTTCGAACTCTATGACGCCTGTTTCGCTTGCGAGGACTACCAGGCCATCGGTGGTGATGGTGTAGCGCGCAGGGCGCAAGCCATTACGATCCAGAACGGCACCGATTTGCTTGCCATCTGTAAATGCCACAGCTGCCGGACCATCCCATGGCTCGACCAGACACGCACCGTATTCGTAAAATGCCCTTCGTGCAGGGTCCATGAGTGCATTTCCCGACCACGCTTCGGGAATAAGGAGCATCATTGAGTGTGCAAGGCTTCGTCCACCCTGAACCAGGAGCTCGACTGCTTGGTCGAGCGTTGCAGAGTCGCTGCCCTCCCGGCTGACAAGCGGCGAAATTTTGCGCATGTCATCGCCGAACATGGAAGAGACCATGCCCGCCTCACGCGCACGCATCCAGTTTCGGTTGCCATTAATGGTGTTAATCTCACCGTTGTGTGCCACATAGCGGAACGGGTGAGCAAGCGGCCACGATGGGAAAGTATTCGTTGAGAAGCGCTGGTGGACAAGGGCAATTGCCGTTTCCATCCGCTCATCCGCGAGGTCACTAAAGTACGCCCGCATTTGATGGGGCAGTAGAAGACCTTTATAGACAATCGTCTGAGATGACAGGCTGGCGAGGTAAAACTCGCCTGGATTTGGGATACCACATGCTCCGGCAATCAGCGATTCAACCTGCTTACGGATGACGTAAAGCTTTCGCTCAAAGCTCTCGGATGGCGTCGTGGATCCACGGCCAATAAAGCACTGCCGAATGAGAGGTTCTGTTTCCCGCGCCTGTGGTCCGATTGCGGATGAGTTCACCGGGACATCACGCCAGCCGAGCAGCATCTGGCCTTCTTGACGGACAACACTGGTAATGGTGCGCTCACACTGAGCTCGGTGGTCGGCGTTCCGTGGAAGGAAAACCATCGCAACACCGTAGCTCCCGCGCTCTGGAAGCGAAAAGTCTACAACACTTCGGAAGAATGAGTCCGGAACCTGCAGAAGGATACCTGCGCCATCACCGGTCTCAGGGTCACAACCACATGCACCCCTGTGCACAAGATTTTCAAGGATTTGCAGACCCATGCTGAGAATCGTATGGGATGCTTCGCCACGCATCTGTGCGACAAACCCGACACCACAGGCATCGTGTTCCGTCGACGGTTCGTACATTCCCTTATTGGTAAGCTGCGTTAAATGGTTCTCAGTCACTGCGTCAAATCCGGTTTCCACACCGGTCATAAACCAGTGTTCTACTATATTCCGGCGACAGTGCCGACATCCTGTCTACGTTGACAGGAATCGAAATGTATCATCTTTGAAAACGATGCTCAATTGCACAACGTTTTGTCCAGGCCATCGTAATCCAGCATCAGTCACTTTGTACGGAAACATCTCAGGTATCCCAGTGGTTTTTACGTCAAGCAAAGCAACCCCTTAGTTGCAATAACAGGTGTTTCGTTTGCAATAAGCCACGCGAATGGATATATTTTGACCGTGTCAAACCAGCCTTCAAATACCCAGCCCACACAAACCGATCAATGGCATATGGATGCAATGGATTGTCCTGTTGAGGCAAATCTGATCCGGAAGTCGCTTCGCTCCATGGATGGTATTGATGACCTTTCCTTTGACTTTGTCGATCGTGTTCTAACCGTAAGGCATCGTGCAAATGCTAGCCAGATCGGAGCCAAGCTCACCGAAATCGGGATGGAGCCTCGGTTGGTCACCACTGGTGATGTTTCCGGTTCGCGAAATCACGCTTCCACAGCGTGGTTGGTTGGTGTGAGTGTTGCGCTTGGTGCTGTTGCGGAGCTGCTTGAGTGGATGCACGAAGCCAATCCAGGATTTGCAGGTATCACACCGCTACACATCGCTATCGCATCCGGCTGTGCTGTCATCTTGACCTTCCCACCAACGCTGAAAAAAGCATGGCTCGCTCTGCGTGGCCGAACCATAACGATTTCACTCCTCGTATCGATCGCCGTCGTAGGAGCAATTGCAATTGGGCAGTATCCAGAAGCTGCGATGGCAGTGAGTCTCTTTGCTCTGTCGGAAGCCATTGAGGCCGCGAGTCTGCGACGGGCTGGAAATGCTATCAAGTCGCTCCTTTCATTCACACCGCAGACCTGTGAGGTCATTCAGTCAGACACCTCTGTGATAACTGTCGCGACAAACCTCGTCGCAACCGGAGACCGCATTCGGATCAGGCCGGGTGGCATCATTCCCCTTGATGGCACTGTGATTGCCGGTATTTCCGACGTGGATGCCTCCGCGCTGACCGGTGAGCCAATTCCTGTTACCGTAACGACAGGGGACTCCGTGTCCGCAGGGACATCGAATACCACTGGCACCTTTATATTGGAAGTCACCGCAGCTGCGGGAAACACAACCATGGACCGTCTGATTCGGTCTGTGCGCGAGGCGGCAGGTGACCGAGCAACGACCGAGCGTCTGGTTGACCGCTTTGCGGCCATTTACACGCCAGCGGTGGTCGCGATGGCATTTATTCTCGGGTGTATCGTCCCTCTCGTAACCGGCCAGCCGTTCATCCCGTGGATCAGTAAGGCACTTGTCCTCCTCGTTATCGCTTGTCCGTGTGCATTGGTGATTTCAACGCCGGTAACCGTCATCAGCGCACTTACGGCAGCAGCGCGCGCGGGCGCTCTTGTCCGCTCAGGTCGTATTCTTGAGAGCATTGCGGCGGCAACGATGGTCGCATTTGACAAAACTGGGACCTTGACGACGGGGAAGCCCACCGTGACGGATATCGTTCCACTTGTGGATGGACTGTCCATCGATGATGCCCTTCACCTCGCCGCAAGCGTCAATTATCCCAGTGAGCACCCAATTGGAGCCGCAATCGTACAACACTGCGCAACCCGTCATCAGTGCACACCCGATGAACTAGACACATTCGAAGCGCTGATTGGACGCGGTGTTGCTGCATCGATTCGTGGCCAAATGCACTTCATCGGAAGTCATCGCCTTGTGCATGACAAAGACCTCTGCGGTGACCACGTCGAAGCGGTTCTCGACCGACTTGCCGCTGATGGAAAGACATCTGTTGTCCTGATGTCCGATCGCCAAGCACTTGCAGTGATTGCTGTTCAGGATGCCGTTCGGCCGGAAACCCAGGCTGCACTCGCCCGCTGTAGCGCCCTTGGACTAAAGACAACGATGCTGACCGGGGACACATCCGCCGCAGCAAACAGTCTTGCGACATCGCTTCATATCCAGGATGTCCGTGCGGAGCTGCTTCCACTTGAAAAACAGGATGCCATAAAACAGCTGCAACAAAGCGGTGAAGTTGTGGTGATGGTGGGGGATGGCATTAACGACAGTGCAGCACTGGCGCAATCAAACATCGGTATGGCGATGTCAACTGCCGCGACGGCTGTCACGGTTGAAATCGCAGATGTTGCATTGCTTCGATCAGATATTCGCCTGGTACCTGAGCTGATTCACCTAAGCCGAATGGTGAGAAGCACTCTCTGGACAAATATCACCATTGCCCTGGCATTCAAGGCAGTATTCTTTGTGCTCGCGCTGCTGGGAAATGTGCAGCTGTGGATGGCCGTCCTTGCGGATGTGGGTGCGGCACTTTTGGTAACTCTGAATGGGCTTCGCTTACTAAACGCACGCCTTGGAACCACGAAACCTTAGGACGTGGCCGCACCACGAACATTTACAACGCCGCCATAGCGGCGGTCGCGACGCTGAAACTCACGCAGGGTTTCAATCAGCTGTGGAGTGCGAAAGTCAGGCCACCGGGTATCTACGACCACGATTTCAGCATAGGCAATCTGCCACAACAGATAGTTTGAAATGCGCATGTCGCCAGCCGTTCTGACCAATAAATCCGGGTCAGGGAGCCCAGCAGTGTAAAGTCCATCACTGAAGACTTCAGCCGTGATCTCATCTAATGAAATTTCGCCGCTTAGAACAAGGGCGGCAGCGCGCTTAGTCGCCCGCAAAATCTCATCCCGCGCGCCGTAGTTAAGGCAGATATTCAGAACCAAGCCCGTATTCGCACGTGTGAGCTCGATATGACGGGCTAGCTCATCCTGCAGGGCCTTAGGGAGCGTCGAAAGGTCGCCGCTAAACATCATCCGGACGTTGTTTGAATGGAGCTCCAACAGCTCACGCTTGGCGCCTTCGATAAAGAGAGACATCAAACCATCCGTCTCATCCTTTGGACGGCTCCAGTTTTCTGTCGAAAATGCATAGAGCGTCAATGCACCGATACCGAAATCGCTGGCCGAGCGGACGATTTCACGGACACTTTGGTAGCCTTGATGGTGCCCGATCAGACGAGGCATCCCACGCTCACGCGCCCACCGACCATTACCATCACAAATGATGGCTATGTGCCGCGGAAGACGGCTCGGATCGATTTCATCCGGAAGAACGGCAGGGGTTCGCTTGCTCATGTTTGATTCACTTTGCTGGGCAAAGTAATATTCAAACTTAACCACAAACCCCTAACGGATGCAAGCGGTTCTAGCGCTCGAAAGCCGTTACCGTGATGGCATCCAGGATATTTTCTGTCGGCACACCCGTCACGCGGACGACCTTGACATCACCTGGACTTACATGGAAGCCATTGTCACTCAGCGACAGGCATATCGCATCATCCTTTGCCTTGATCACTACGAATGGAGCAAAGCGTTCGGTCCGGATGGTGACATTTCCCGATGCATCCAAACTGACATTTAGCTTTACCTGACCCGTTCGAAGGGTTTTAGGCTCTGCCAAGAGACTTGTCGTGTACGCAATAACCTTATTGTCTGCGGTGATACGTGCCTCCGCGTAGACTTCCTCTGGGGAGTCTGCGATAAATCCAGGAAGCGTAACGCCTGCAGCATCCCGGAGTGCACTATCGCCATCTACACGAACCGCCTTACGATCCGCGACGATCAGCTGACCATCGAATGTGCGGATACTCAGCTCGATATTGGCATCGATACGCTCCACTAGATCATTAACTACATGTGCGGTGACACGGTTGCCCGTTTTGACGATGCTTACAATACGCGGCGCATAGCTGCGTTTCACTTGATAATAGGCAAGCTTTGGAACGCCTGCACTGTCGATCACCGACCAGCTGTGGGTTGCCCAGCAGTCGTTTAGCTGCCAGAACAACGTTCCCATACAACGTCCCCGGAGGCTCCTCCAATGCTCAATACCACACTGTAATGCCAATGCCTGATTTGCCTGACCGTAGAAAATCAAGTCATCAAAGGTTGTCGGCTCAGGGAAATGACGGGTAATAAAACCGAGGTACGTCTCATACCCCTTGCGTGTCTTGTCATGCCACTTGGATACATCTGAGTTCACATCCCAGTCGGATGGTGCCATCACCGTTCGCCAGGCCGCCTGACCCGCCGGAGCGGCAAACCCAAATTCGCTGCTGAAGCGGCACTTGCTCTTTCGATAGTTGACCCAGTCGCCATCCGAACCCGGCTCCTTCGAATGCCAGACATTCCAGTAATGTGCAGTTCCAAAATGCTCATTCTGGGCATTGCCTTCGCCAGCATCCCCAAAGGGAGAATTCGGCAGGAACATCCGCTCGGGATCTTCCACACCAAGCACAGATGGCAGAATCTCACAGATAATCCGCTCGCCAAAAAACCGTGTTGGTGCACGTTCACCAGACCATTTACCTTGACTTAGCTCGAGATTCTCATTGCCACCACACCACATCGCAAGGGATGCCCGGTGCCGCAGACGCCGCACCTGAACGCTTGCTTCATGGCGGACATTGCGGACAAAGCTGACATCGTCATCCGGGTAGGAGGAACACGCAAACGGAAAGTCCTGCCAGACCAGCAAGCCAAGCTCATCACAGAGGTTGTAGAACGTTTCTGTCTCATATTGACCACCGCCCCAGACGCGCAGCATTTGCAGGCCGGCATCCCGGGCTTGCGTCAGCCGTTCGCGCAGGCGTGCATCGGTAACCTCACCGGGAAAACAGCCGTCCGGAATCCAGTTCGCACCGCGGATAAACACATCCCGGCCATTCACACGGAATGCTAATCCCGCACCTTCGCCATCTTCATCGGGTTGTTGAACAACCTCAATCTCACGGTAGCCAACCGATTTTCCAAGGTGGTCAACGAAAATTCGGTCCATTCCAACTGAGTCGTATGTCCACAAACGGAGGTTCATCAGATAGCGGCGCTGCTTACCAAGACCATTGATGTTCCAACGCTCAACTTCTTGATGGCGTATCACGGGCAGCTTGATCTTGTGGACACCCGCGACTTGCGGAATAGGGGCATCGGGTGTGTTATCGCCCATCGCATACAGAGCGACCCCAGCGGTCATCGGAACGGACTCATCGTAGACCGCGATGGTAAGCGTGATGGCGATATCTACCGTGTTTGCGCTTGTAAAGGTGTAGTCGTGTTCCCAGTCGATAAACTCGGCGACAGGGATTGTGGTGAGAGTGACTTTTCCACCGATGCCGCAGCTGATGATAGCCGGGCCCCAGTCCCAGCCAAACATGTATTGCGGCTTTCGCACAAAAGCGCGTGGAGCAAAGTTGAAGTAGTGGAGCTGGCCCCGCTCCGATGATCCATCCCCAAGATACGCATCGGAGAGCGCGCGGCCCTTTACGAGCGCAGATGAAAACTCAACGCGAATTTCATTACTGCCTGCGACAAGGGCATCGGACACATCAAATCGCTGTGGGATAAAACCATTGTCTGCCGTCCCGACAAATTGACCATTGACATAAACGGTCGCAAACGTATCCAGACATTCAAAGCACAAAAACTGACGGCCGCGGCCACGGGCATTCAGCTCGTCTAGAGATACATCCACAGCACACCGATAGGTCCAATCGGCTTCATCCACCCACGCACAGCCTTTTTCGCCAAGGCGGTAGTGAGGATCCTGGATAACTCCAGCATTTACCAGAGCCCCGTGGACGTAGCCCGGAACGATCGCTGGGTACCACTCGGATTCACCTGTCATGAGCGAAATCAGATCAATCGGGCTCGCATGGCGCTGGGCGACTTGCCAACCTGTGTCGATGATGCGGCGTGTCAGGGAGAGATATTCAGACATATGGTTTATTCTACTACTGCAAGCTGGCCGGTTTTAGGCGTAGCATAGCGACACAAGCGTTCGTTTTTAAGGAATTTGTAAGCAGATGGCAAAAGTAGCAGTGCTGCCCGGAGATGGAATCGGGCCTGAAATCGTCCGTGAGGCAG
>CAIRTT010000472.1 GCA_903881535.1 uncultured Armatimonadota bacterium | reverse complement strand
CGTTACAATGTCATCGAGCTCATCAAAGCGAGCTTGCTCAGGGTCGACAGGCTCATCGTCCCACTGTCCGAGGCGGTAATACCCAGTCGCAATCAGGCCATCCGTGCCAGCATCCGGCATTTCATCGCCCGCAAGCTGCTCCTTCACAAAGCGATCGTAAGGTTTGTCATCGTTGAAGGACTTGATGACATAGTCACGGTAGCGCCACACATCAGGCTTATCGCCATCCCGTTCAAATGAATTTGTCTCGGCATAGCGGACAAGATCCAGCCAGTGACGTCCCCAGCGCTCGCCATAATGTGGGCTCGCGAGCAAACGATCCACGACCTTGGCATAGGCATTAGGAGATTTGTCCCCCATAAACGCTTCGATTTCAGCCCTTGTCGGCGGTAAACCGATAAGGTCATACGTCACACGTCGCAGCAGCTGAACACGATTCAGTGAAGGATTCGGTTTCAGGCCATTTTGCTCAAGTTTTGCGAGGACGAGGCGGTCCATCGGTGCCTTCCCCCACTTCGCATCCTTTACTGCAGGCAGAGAAACGGTCCGAACAGGCTTGAAGGACCACCAGTTGCGAGCATTGTCATCCACTGGCGGCGGTCCGGACTTTACGACAATCCCCGTTTCAGCCCATGTGCTCCCAGCCGCCATCCACTTTGTGATGGTTGCCGTATCGGCGTTGCTAACTTTCGAGGATGGAGGCATTGAACGGCCATCATGACGCATCGCGCGTATCAGCAAGCTCATCTCGGGTTTGGCTTTGTTGAAGGAAGCTCCACTGATTCCGCCGCGCAGTAAGCCTGCTCGTGAGGAAAGATCAAGCTTGCCGGATGGATTCGCACCTGTATGGCATGCGACACAGTTTTCCTGCAGAATTTTCACGGCAGACTTAGCGAGTACGCCAGCATTACCAGTGCTGGATTTCGCAGCCGTCGGTGGAGCCGGTCTGGCCGATATTGCCCCAGCCGCAGCTGTCACGACAGATGCCAACAGCAGCGTTGTCCGTCCAACGTGAACCTTCATACAAACCTCCACACTGCTATCATCAAGCAGTATCGCTATCCAATACTTTATTCTGGCATATTCACCAGCCAACCCGCCTTGAATGATATTCCGATGGGTTGTATCTTGCCCCACCTCTAAACACGATTGCACCGATTTGATCTAAAAGCAGCCTTCAAATCAACGTTTACATCGTAGTGGTACTCACCGAGTTTAACAGTTATCAAACGTCAGCTGCCGTTATCTTCACCGTGAATGCACCTAAGAGCGCATCAGTTGTTTGACATATTTACCGACACTACACTCGATCGGTCACGCAACGATTACCTTTAAGAATAGAGCCAGTCTGGACCAGTCTTTACCCCTTCAAGCTGGAAATCGAGGATGAGCTGAACCCCATTTTGTGTCGGATTTATAGCTCGCCATGTCAGTTCAGCTCCAGCAGACTGTGCACGCTGCATCCACGTGTTGAGCACTTGAGAGTAGTCTGACCACAACACTGTCAAAACGATGCGATCCGCCCAGACATCTCCAGCCGCGTTAGCAGACCACGGATTCGATGACAGAAGAGTATCCCAGTGCTTTCCCTGATCAAGGGTTAGATCCTGTACAGCGCCCTGCTTCTGAAGGATTGCTGCGATTAGCTGATACCGCGCCGTCTCTAGATGCGGTTCACCTTCGACGATGACGGTAATCGTACCGCTTTGATCAACACTGATAAGCGCGGGCATAAGGCGAGCCGTTGCCACCTGTCGCAACGCGGCTAACGGATCTCCAGCACCGACAAAACGTGCCACCGCACGGCCATCCGGGCTGAGCCACAGCGGAATCCGCACTCCCAAAATGACTGCACTAGGTAGAGAGCGATACGTAGCTGGGCTGATCCAGGATGTATTTCCACTTTGGTCAAGAATCTCAATTAACGTCACGGCATCCCTGAAGTTGCCATAGCGTCCTGCAAGGATTCCGTTCGCATTAGTGACGATAGCCCCGCCAATGGTCGCCGTTGCACCGCTTCCGAGCCACTGCCCCAGCGTCCAGCCATGCTCAGCAACGAATGACTCTGCTGTTTCGATTGCAACACCCGCTCCAACAATCAACTCCTCCGCTGAGGTGTCAATCGACAGCGCTTTGAGACACTCCGTTACGATAAGCACATCGGCTCCACAGGGCTTGCATGTCGCTGTACCACCGCCGATCAAAGCATAGTTGAGATTGTTGTCTTGGCAATGTCTCACCGTGACTACAAAGGCATCACGGTCTTGCGGTGTTACATACGTTGCCTTACCAGATGAGATTCCGTGCTGATGCCAAGGGGACCACCCCCGAACGTCACGGACATCCACCACGGCAATTCCCATGTCAACAAAGTTCTGCAAAATGTAATCGGTATTCACTGACTTCAATCCTACCGAATGCACCCGCATCCTTGAAGTGCAAACATGTGTTTGCTCCGGATAAACTAAATTCGTGTTCTTTAATTCCCCAAACGAAAACCGTACTCAGATCGCAGATGACCTCCTCGATGGCCTGAACGAAGCGCAACAGGAAGCCATCCTTCATGAGAATGGTCCACTGCTGGTCTTTGCAGGCGCTGGCTCCGGAAAAACGCGCACGGTAACCCACCGCATCGCCTATTTGATTCAGGTCCAAGGCGTGCGCCCATGGAATATCCTCGCGGTTACATTCACCAACAAAGCTGCCGGAGAGCTGCGGGAGCGCCTCGAGCACCTGCTTGGGGATGGCATTTCTCGGGAGATGTGGGTTGGTACGTTTCACGCGATGTGCGCGCGGATGCTGCGTGAAAAAGGAGCATCCATTGGACTCTCCCGCGACTTTCTGGTCTACGATTCCGATGATCAGATTTCCGTAGTCAAGGAGTGCCTTCGTGAGCTGAGCCTCGATGAAAAGAAGATTCAGCCTCGGGTGATACTAAGCATGATCTCCCGGGCAAAAGAGCAAATGGTCTCGCCTGAAGGATTTTCCAAGGTTTTTCATGGCCAGCTTGAGTCCATCGCAGGCAGTGTCTACCGAAAGTATGAAGAGCGCCTCACCCGCAACCGGGCACTTGACTTTGATGATCTCATTCTAAAAGCCGTCCGGATGTTGCAGGAGCGTGAAGATGTCCGGAGCCATTATCAGTCCCGTTTTCTACATGTTCTTGTGGATGAATATCAGGATGTCAACCGCTCGCAGTATTTGCTCACAAGACTGCTGGCATCCAATGATGGAACCGAAAACGATGTCACTGCAAACCTTTGTGTAGTAGGCGATGACGACCAGGGTATTTACCGCTGGCGTGGCGCGGATGTACGTATTATTTACCCTGAGTTTGCGCAGGATCACCCAGGGTGCCGCCTTGTTCGCCTCGAGCAAAACTACCGCTCGACAAAGAATATTCTCGAAGCCGCAAATGCAGTTGTCCGCCGAAATGCTGAACGTCAACCAAAACAGCTCTGGACCGACAACGTCGAAGGGTCTGCCATCACTTGGTATGAAGCTGGAGATGAAGTTGAGGAGGCCTATTGGGTCGCACAGATGATCCAGAGGCAAATCGGAACAGGTCGGAGCCCAAGCGATATCGCAATCCTGTACCGTACAAATGCGCAGTCCCGTGCCATGGAAGAGCTTTTGCTTCAGTTTCAGATTCCGTACCAGATGATTGGTGGGATGAAATTCTACGAACGCGCTGAAGTTAGGGACCTCTTGGGGTACCTCAGACTCATCGTCAATCCGTACGACTCGGTGTCCCTCAAACGTGTCGTCAATACCCCTACACGTGGAATCGGCAACACGACGATTGCTGCACTTGAAGCACATTCAATCGATCAGGCGATCAGCCTCTGGGATGCGGCAAAGGACCTGTGTGTGTCAGCGACGCTGCGCCCAGCGGCACGCACTGCCCTCCACGGGTTCATCACAATGATCGAGCAGTTCCAAAGTAAGCTCGCAACTATGCACGTAAGCGCATTGGTTGAAATGGTGCTTGAACAGTCAACCCTGCGAAAATACTACGAGGATCAAAAATCCATCGAAGCCGAATCCAAGCTCGAAAACCTCCGGGAGTTTCTTACCGCAGTTCAGAGGTTTGAGGCCCGTAGCGAGGATGTAAGCCTTCGCGCATTTCTCGAGGAAACTGCATTGATCGCCGATGTCGATACAGTCAACAGTACGGGCCGCCTCGTTACCTTAATGACTTTACACAGCGCAAAGGGCCTTGAGTTTCCAGCGGTTTACATGATTGGCATGGAAGATGGCATCTTTCCACATGCAAGAAGCCTTGGCGACAGCAATCTAGCAGAAGCACTCGCAGAAGAACGTCGTCTTGCCTACGTTGGCATCACACGTGCCCGCGAGTTTCTAGCAATGACGTGTGCTGCACGCCGATCCATTTTTGGGATGACACAGATGAACCCTGTGTCACGATTTGTGAAGGATATCCCGCAACACCTGTTGATTACACCAAGCGGTCGCTTGCCAAGCTTTGTGCCTCGGCAGCGACAAACGCAGCAAGGTTTTGTTCCAGTAACAAAGTCAGCTGCGCCAAGCTGGTCGGATGCTCGCCAGGCAACGGAAGCCGTGACACAGGTAATCGACGATACGCCTCTTTACCGCGCCGGAGAAAAGGTCACCCACGGCGTGTTTGGGACTGGCGTTGTCGTTGTATGTTCTGGAGGAGCGGATGGCGTGGTTCAGGTAGCCTTCCCAAACCTTGGTGTGAAGAAACTTGCTCTGTCACATGCGAAGCTAGACCGACCTTAACGGCTAACCCATCACGCCGTGAAAATATCGCACACGGACTTGGTTAGACCGGCAGAATACCGAGGCCAGGAAGCTCTACGGTTGCATCTCCAAACGAACGAATATTAATACCCATCCTCCGTGCGAGGCCTACGTAAAGTCCACAAAGTGCCGTCTGTGGAGGCAGCTTCAGGTGACGACCTGTTTGCAGGGTTCCACCACCACGACCACCCAATACGATTGGCAGGTTGTACGGTGAGTGGGCATTGCCATCCCGCATCCCGCCGGCAAACATCACCATACTGTTATCGAGAACGGTGCCATCCCCTTCGCGGAAGGACTTCAGGCGATTCAGGAGATACGCATATTGCTCAACATGCCACACATTAATCCGTTGGTACTGGGCAAGCTTCTCTTCATTGTTTTCATGATGACTTAGCTCATGATGGCTACCACTTACGCCGGGAAGAAAGCTGAAGTTACGACCGGAAACTTCATTGGCGTACATAAACGTGGCAACCCGCGTGGAATCCGACCAGAAACCCAGAGCCATGATGTCCAGCATCAGGCGGACCTGTTCTGTGTGATCGATGCCACGCTTCTCGCTTCGGATGGTATACCAATCGGTGATGCGACGGCCAAGGGTGTCAACTTCCGACTTTAAGACGCCGCCATCGAGGATGCTTCCCTTACGACGCGCGAGGTCGTAGGCGATCCGTTTTTCCACAGAGCGAACCGCATCAAGGTACTCATCCACCTTTTGACGGTCATCTACACCGAGGCGCTTGCGCAAGCCTGATGCATCCGCCATGACCGTATCCAAGATACTCTTGTCGGTAGTTCCAAAGACAGGTACGGCTCCCGTTGTGTTTCGAAAGACCCTGTCAAAGGCGAGCTGTGGATTGAGCTCACGTGTCACGGGTGTCGTCGGGGTCGACCAGGATACATGGCTTCCATAGAGTGTCGTCAAACCAACATTGGTGTCGACGTAAGCCGTTGGAGACTCGACTGCGAGCTCAAGACTCGGCAATGGCGTTGCGCTTCCAGTGTGCTGCGCCATGAGCTGATCCAGCGAGACACCGCCTGAGCGCACATCCCGGCCCGTCGTCTTTGTAATCGCCGTACCACAAAGGATTGGTGCGACTTTGTAATAGTGACCATCCCCCTCGATACTGTTGCGGTTCATCAGATTTTCGAAGGTGAGGATATCCCCCTGAAGACTCTCGAGGGGCTTCAACGTACCGGTAAATGGTGCGCCATCCGGTGCCCACTTTTTCGGGTGGACACCATTGGCAAAGTATAGAAACCCAAAGCGTGTGGGAGGTTTGACCGACTGCCGCGAAGATGCCTGGGCCTGCATCGACTCCAACCAAGGGAGAGCAAGCGCAACGCCTGCCCCTCTAAGCACTGTCTTTCGTGTAATCACTCTAGCCTCCCACACCCCGCAACTACTTCAGTTCCCGAAGGTAGACATTCTTGAAGAAGATTGGATTCCCGTGATGCTGAAGCTCAATTTGCCCCGTTGGGAAAATCGGCTGTGTACGGTCCCAGTAGTTTTCAAGCGTCACATTTTGCACAACGAGAACCCCATTCAAGTAAATGGTAACTTGCGGACCTTGCATCAGGATGACAAAGTGATTCCACTCACCAATCGGGTTATCGGCGATGCTCGTCGGCTTGCTTGGGTTCTTTTGGTTGTTGTAGAGACCGCCAGAGCCTATTTTCCAGTATTTTGGATCCCAGATTTGTATCTGTGGGGATCCCCTCAGATAAATACCAGAGTCTCCATTGTCACCGATTTTCCAATCGACGTGCAGCTCGAAATCCTTGTAGTCCCGCCCGGTAGCAAGGCTGTCATTCTTACCATCGTAGGTGATTACACCATCGACGACGGACCAGTGCTTAAGCGCTTCGATGGTTGCCTTATCTTCCGCAGCCTTCAGCTCAGCAGGTGCCATCTTTGCACGAGCGATCGGGTCTTTGACAAGGCCCTTCCACCCAGCCAAGTCCTTGCCATTGAACAGCGCAGTAAATCCCTCTGGTGCCTTGTTATCGACAGGGGCTTTTGCAAGATCAACCGCTTCAAGGTTTCGGAAGCGGACAAGCGTGCCGTGGCCGAGAAAGCCAATGTGACCGCTTGTACGCAGGAGACCTGGATGCTCAGCAAGGATTGCGGGATCGGTAACGTTGTTGATGTCGCCATCCACGATAACGGTCCCGTTTAGCGTGATCTTGACTTTACGTCCGATGACTTCGATCGTTTCCTTGTTCCACTCACCGAGAGGCTTTAGGAAACCGCGCTTAGCAGCAAATACTCGGTAAATAGATCCGTGGTACTGCCCTGGGAGAAGGTTTTTGTAGATGTCTGCAGTGTCATCCAAAACCTGGCTTTCCATACCGACATAGGCCGCATCACCGGACAGTGGTGCGCGGAGGCCGATTCCATTATTGGCGCCGGATGTCAGCTTGAACTCAAAGCGAAACTTGAAGTCCGAATATTCTTTCTCGGTATAGAGGTTTCCACCACCATCGGCGGGGCAAACCAGCTCACCGTTTTCCACAACATACCCACGTCCACCCTTGCCGATCAGCGTCCAACCGGAAAGTGTCTTGCCATCGAAGATCTTTTCCCAGCGGTCTTTTGCCATGGCCGGGGTTGCGATTGCGGTCAATGTGATTGCCGCGACTGCTCCCATCACCCATTTCTTCATCCGTATCTCCTCACTTTGTTGCAGCAGCATGTTCTGCCGCCATTACCGGGGTAGCCCGGCGCTTGTATCGGAATGGTAGAGATTGAACCACACCACTCATCAAATCCTGCATCCGATACCCACCAGCTTTACATTGCCGCAAAATGAGCGACACGCTTGGAAGATCTTCAGGCTCAAGCCCTCTTCCAAGTGCATAGGCCATTAAGCGCTCAATGACGTTTCGTGCGATGTCATCTTCCCTCGTAAGGAGGACAGCTCGCATGCCCTTTATGCCATCAAATATTTCACCGGATGCCAGCTCACCGCGCGCATCCACTGCGACGCCACCGATTTCAGTCCGCCAACGCCCAACGGCATCAAAGTTTTCGAGGGCAAAGCCCATAGGGTCAATCCGCTGGTGACAGCCTTTACATTCGGGTTTGTTCCGATGCGCTTCCAGGCGCTGGCGCAGCGTCAACCCCTGTTGTGGGCGTTCATCGGCGGGAAGCGTATTGACAACGGGAGGCGGCGGCGGAGGCGGTGCCCCAAGAATCTCAGCCATCACCCACTTGCCACGCAACACCGGGCTCGTTCGCTGCGAATAGCTTGTGACGGTGAGCAAGGCCCCCATACCGAGAAGTCCGCCGCGCTGTACACCATCCGTTTGAACGCGTCGCATTTCATTT
>CAIRTT010000471.1 GCA_903881535.1 uncultured Armatimonadota bacterium | reverse complement strand
GCTGCAAGCCTATTCGTCAGCTTGATCAAATTCGCAAATCCACTGATGCACCCGAGGACAAAGCCAACGATCAATCCCGCAGGAGCCCACTTTGTTGTGACCCATTTGTCTAAAGCCAGACCAACGAGGACGCCGGCAATCAGTGAGCTGGTCAGCGCGGATGCGACATTCCAGCCATCCCCCATCGAACGGGCTTCCGAAACTGAAATCTGCATTCCGCGCGCACCCCGGATTTTCATCTCAGGCGCAACCGGACGCTTTAACACGACATTAGGCGGATCAGGAAGCGGTTCACTCCGTGCCGAACTGACATCGGATAGGAGTTTTGCCTCAAGTGCACCCTCCTCATCGATGTCATCCAGGCCCTGAAGTCGCGCCAACATTTCTTTATCCACAGGTACCTGCGTTCCCAAGATGAAAGGCTTCATGCAACGTCCGCACCGCACGCACGCTGTCCGCCTCGCGTATTAATACAGACATCGAAAATTCACTGTCAGCCGTCTGATATAGCCAGACCCCTTGTTCATCCAACACACCGAGCATCTTCACAAAAATTCCAGGGATGTCATCGATGCCGGTTGCGATCACACTGACCATCGTGCAGTTCTCAACCAAATCTGCCTCGACAACACGAATATCGACCAGCGAGCTTGCGCCTGCCAGAAGCGTCCGCTGTGCGTTCATCCCGCGGCCTTTCGAGCCGATTCCAAGTAGCGTGATGACTCCATAAGGTGGATGTGTCCGCGGACCAAGCTCGCCCGGTATTACTAGGCCATCAATCAGCTCTGCAACGCGTCCGAGGTGCTCACGTACGACAGCAAAGGCAAATGCGCCATTTCCAGTGCTGCTGAGGTGGATGGAAATCTCCTCGTTTCGCAGCAAACGGTAAACTTCACGCTCAATCTTTGCCCTGTCCGTGTCACTGACATCAGGTAAAGGAAACCGCAGGTAAACAAGCTTTCCGGTGCTGGTTACGCCTGTTATACGTGGGCTACTGTCCTCTGATGAATTTGCGCGGCGGATAAGCGTCCCGGGAGCCTCTTCAAATGTCGACTTTACCCAGAGGGGAACATCGTGGATTTCCGCTATCTCCGCAGCCCTCGGATGAACAACCTTTGCCCCCTGGTGCGCCATTTCGGAGACTTCGGCATAGGATGCGACAGCAAGGGTACGTGCATCCTTCACAATGCGGGGGTCGGCTGTTTTAACACCATCGACATCTGTGTAAATTTCAACCTCAACGTGTTCCACGTGAGACTTTACCGCTGCACCCAAGGCGCTTGCGGTTGTGTCGGAGCCGCCGCGGCCCAGAGTTGTAATCGCTCCGCGCTCCGTGGCACCCTGAAAGCCAGCGACAAATACAATGCGTCCCGTACCAAGCTGTTGCAACAAGTAGGCAGGTTGAATCTCTAGGATGCGAGCATTGGTGTATTCATAATCGGTGATGATGCCAGCTTGGCCACCGGTAAGGGCGATTGTTTCGTAGCCGCGGGCGCGAAGCGTCTGTG
>CAIRTT010000470.1 GCA_903881535.1 uncultured Armatimonadota bacterium | reverse complement strand
GGTGGGCATCCGCTTGACCCAACGATGTTCATCACGTGGAATCAGGAAATCGACCGAGCCACCGCTGCAAAGGCAGTTCGTGTGAGCGTAAACGGCTCTGTTGTTCCTATTCGGATAGTTGAGCCTGCCGAGAAGGACTCCGTAAATCGTAAGCGCACGCTGCATTTCAAGCCACTCCGGCCGCTGCCAACCGGAGCACAGGTCGGTATCGAAGTCCCACCCGGGCAGACATTCGGCGAGGGCTCACGCCCAAGCATGCTGCAGCACAACAGCAACTTTTCAACCTACGGGCCCTTCAAGCTCACTCGAAGTCAGTGCACCTGGGATGCGAATCAACCCTGCCGCCCAGACATGCCGTGGACATTTCAGTTCACAAATCCTGTGGATGCCAAGACCATCACACGGGCGCAATTTGAGATTTCCCCAAAGGTGGACCAGTTTGAGCTTTATCCGGGGGGGAACAGCATCACCCTCCAGGGAACGTTTAAAGGACGGACCACCTATACCGTTCGGATAAAGCCTGGCATTAAAGATTCTTATGGCCAGCCACTCGCACCTACAGAACCCATCACCTTTAAGCTTGTCTCTGGCTACCCGAACATCGTCGGTCCGCGTGACCCACTGATCATCGCCGATCCTGCTGCACCTGCCCGTGTGACATTCAATACGTACAATGTTCGCACATTTAGGGCTGAGCTTTACCAAGTCACTCCCGATGACTGGAATGCTTGGATTTCGTGGCTCGAACGCGGTGGGGCCAATGGTAAAAATAACCCTCCCGGCACGCTGATTCGGAGCGAAGATGTTGCCGTTGGTGGCGAAATGGACCGCTGGACGGAAACCGGTGTGCCACTCGCAGCTGCGTTGAATATGTATGGCCGCGGAAATGTCATCGTCCGCTGGAGCGCAAGCCTTGACTACGGTACGCGCACGGAAGTGATGAACGGCGCGTGCTGGGTTCAGGCTACGAAACTTGGTGTGAGTGCGCATCGTGATCAAGAAAAGATGCAAATCTGGGTCACCGATCTACAGACAGGAAAGTCCATAAAGGGAGCCTCCATTAATGTCGTTCCAAGCGGACAGCAAGGCGTTTCCGATGGAACTGGTCTTGTTACCGTGGCGCTCAACCCTACGGTAGGCAAGCGTATCAAGGTGAGTTCTGCAGGCGAGACTGCTTTCCTCCCGAGTGCGATGTATAGCTGGGATGGCAATGGTTTTGTCAAGGGTGGCTACGCCGATACCCCCCTATGGTTTGCTTACACCGATCGTGGGCTGTACCGCCCCGGCGAAACCGTGAGCATCAAGGGCATCCACCGCGTTCGCCCCGCAGCACCAAAATCACGCATCATCATTCCAACCGCCAAAACCCAGGTCGCCTGGCAGTTAATGGACTCGCAAGGCAATGAAATTGCCAAGGGAACCGCGCCGGTAACGAAAGCCGGTGGCATCACGATCAAGACCAAGCTCCCTGCGAACATGCACACCGGGAATGCCACGCTTGTCTGGGGGGATGGCAGTGTTTCCTTCAATGTTCAGGAGTTCCGACGGCCTGACTTCGAAGTGACCAGCCGCTCTGAGGCGCAAGGCTCGCCCATCATGCAGGATGCGGGAATCGACTTCAGCACCTCTGCCAGCTACTACGCCGGTGGTTCGCTTGCTGGCGCCGCGGTCAACTGGAATGTCTCCGTCAGTCCGACCACCTATACCCCTCCGGGGCATTCAGACTTTACATTTGGGACATGGGTACCGTGGTGGCGCGGTGGTGGTGGAATGTCCGATGTCGTCGATGCACCGATGGGACGCTTCAGCGGCTTTGGTCGTCCGGGCTTCGGTGGCGTTGTCAAGCAACATAACGGAACCCTCGCTGCGGATGGATCCCACTGGCTGCACGTCGATGTTGATGCGATCCGGCCAGCAAGCCCGGTAACGGTGACTGCTACGGCAAGCATCCAAGATGTCAACCGCCAGGCACGTACGACGACAGCGACGCAGCTTGTGCACGCAGCTGACACATACGCGGGAGTTCACTTCCCAGTCACATTTGTGGATGCCGGTCAGTCGTTCAAGGTTGCGACGATCGCCGTAACGCCCGATGGCAAAGTCGTTCCCAATGCCGTCATCCGCCTGAAAGCCTTCCGTAAGGTTTGGGGCCTGGATGCCGGCGAGTATAAAGAGATAGAGCGTGACACGGTTGCGTGGACGGTTTCGGGTGGCCGCCGGACAGAGACATCCGTTGTGCCCCAGCAGCCGGGTTCATGGACGCTGGTCGCAACCATCACCGATGCCAAAGGCCGGACCAACCGTACCGAGCGCACCTTCTGGGTGTCCGGTGAAGACAAGCTTGTCCAGAGCCAAAAGCAGCTTGGTCAGGATGAACTTACGCTTATCCCGAGTAAGCCCGAAGTCAGCGTTGGCGGTACCGCCGATGTTCTTATGCAAGCCCCTTATGGACCAACCGAGGTCCTTGTACAAGTGGTTGGACGAAATGTTTTGTCGACCCAGCGGATGACGCTTCGCCGTGGCGGCACGGTGATCAAGCTTCCGGTTACGGAAGAGTGGCTTCCAAATGTCACATTGCAGGTACACGGCGTGGGAAGCAAGGTGCGTGCGGGAGCCGCAAAGGGCATCATGCAACCGGCTTTCGCAGATGGAAGCATCCCGATCAAGGTCAGCAAAGCCGAGAAGAAGCTTGCGGTAACGCTCAGCCCCGAGCCAGCGGCGGTTAAGCCTGGCGGTTCGACCAAGATTGGCGTGACGGTGCGTGACAGCGCTGGAAAGCCTGTTCAAGGCGCGGATGTCAGTGTCGTCGTGGTCGATGACTCTGTTCTCAGTCTTGCTGGTTGGGTGCTTGGTGACCCACTCGCGGCGTTCTACCCAGAGCGCTACGCCGGTGTTCAATCCTTGCAGCTACGTTCATGGATGAAGCTTGAAGATCCCAAGTTGGTCCCGGCCGAGGAAAGTGCAAAATTTCGCGATCAGGGTCTTGATAATATGCCAGGCGGCGCCGCCCGAGGCGGCCTGATGGCGAAGGGTGCAGCGATGGCGATGGATTCGCCTGTGCCAGCAAGCGCATCCGCGTCGAGACGTTTCAGTTTAGGCGCCGTTCCAGCGAAGCCTGGTGCAGGAGAAGAGGCACCGGCGGTGATCCGCGAGCGGACCAATCTGGATCCACTTGCCGTGTTCAGCACAGATAACCAGACGGATGCAACAGGCCAGACGACGGTTCCAGTAACGGTGCCGGATAACCTCACCCGTTACCGGATAGCCGCTGTTGCGGCGACCGTGGATAAGTTTGGTACATCCGAGTCACAGCTGTTCGCGCGCCTGCCACTCATGGCACGCTTGTCAGCTCCACGCTTCCTCAACATGGGTGACCAGTTTGAGTTGCCGGTTGTGGTGCAGAACCAGACCGAGCAGCCGATGACAGTGGATGTCGCTGTACGCGGAGTGAACACGACATTTACAAAGGGGCGTGGCCGGCGTGTCACTATCCCGGCCGGAGACAGGGTGGAAGTGCGCTTCCCGGCCGAGTCGATCAAGCCCGGGACAGCACGGTTCCAGGTTGCGGTGCTTTCTGGTCGCTATGCGGATGCACAGTCCATCGCGATTCCGGTCTACACACCGGCAAGCGGCGAGTCGTTTGCAACCTATGGAGTTGTGGATTCCGGAGCCACCCAGCAAGCTGTTCAGCTTCCTAAAAATGTCCGGCTGGACCAAGGTGGCTTGGATATCACAACCACCAGCACGGCGCTGAGTGAGCTCACGGATGCGGCGATTTACCTCCATGAGTATCCATTTGCGTGCGCGGAGCAAATCGCCAGCCGTGTGATCAGCACCGTTTCGCTGCGGGATATTCTGGTGGCTTTCAAAGCGCCAAATGTGCCATCGGATGCAGCTATGAACGCATCCCTCGATGCTGACATCAAGCGCCTTACCGAGCTGCAGAACCC
>CAIRTT010000469.1 GCA_903881535.1 uncultured Armatimonadota bacterium | reverse complement strand
TGTCGGATTCGACTATCGGCTCCAAATGGGACTACCAGACTTCTTCGAATTGACTGCCAAGTCTGTGATGGATAAGGGAATCAACCCATCTGAACTATGGCATGCATTGGTTTCTCGTCGATTTGATGAAAAACATGTTAGCTACATAGAGTCCCATGACCAGGCGATTGTCGGCGGACAGTCCCTCATCTTCAGACTCCTTGGTCCCAAAATGTACTCAGAGATGCATATTAGTGCAGCGAGTCATGATGTCCACTTGGCGATGTCGGTAATAAACGTAGCCAAGTCGATTGTCTTCCTACTTGGGGGCGAGGCGTGGATGTCATTTATTGGGAATGAATATGGGCATCCTGACTGGGTTGAGTTTCCCACGCCAGACAATAATGACTGCTTTGAATACGCTTATCGAAAATGGCACTTGGCATCAGATGAGTCATTGATGTATCAAAAAATGGCTGCTTTTGACAGCGACTTGATGCACTTTGAGCGTTTATCGAGCTGCTGGACCCAATCGTTCATGACGGCACCACTGTTGGACGACGAGCGCAGGCTCGCGGCATTTCACCGTGATGGAATGGTTCTAGTAACCAATACGAGCCCAGATCTTTCTTATGAGGACGTCTGGATACCAGTTCCAATCATTGGGCAATATCGCGTCATCTTGTCGACGGAAAATAGTAGGTACGCCGGTTATTCCAGAATTGCTGAGGAAATGGTTTACGAAACCATCCAAGCCGATGGCAACGCCTACATTCGACTCTACGTGCCAAGTATGTCGGCTACATTTCTTAGTGTGTGCTAACTGGAAGATGCGGACCGTAAAGAAAAAAGTAGCCCTGCCAACTGGCAGGGCTACTCGCGTTGTTTAGAGCTCGAGGAGTAGGCCATCCGGGTTCTCGATAAGGTCTTTAACCTTTACTAGGAACCTCACCGCAGTCCCGCCATCGATGACACGATGGTCGTATGACAGCGCGATGTACATCATCGGACGGATTACGATCTGGCCATCTACGACGACCGGCCGCTCCTTGATACTGTGGAGCCCAAGGATACCTACCTGGGGATAGTTCAGGATTGGAGTCGACATCAGTGAACCGTAGACGCCACCATTGGTGATCGTAAATGTTCCACCGGTCATGTCACCAATTCCAAGCGCATTCTTCTTGGCTTTTTCAGCAAGACCCTTGATGGTGGATTCGATACCAGCAAAGTTCAACTTATCTGCATTCCGAATAACCGGGACGACCAGGCCATCTTCAACACCCACAGCGATTCCAATGTCGTAGTACCTTTTATAGACCAGCTCGTCACCTTGAAGCTCGGCATTTACGGCAGGGAATTGCTTGAGTGCACCGACAACTGCCTTCGTGAAGAAGGACATGAAGCCAAGGCCAACACCATGGGTCGCGATGAAGGAATCCTTTGTTCGCTTACGGAGGTTCATGACCGCAGACATGTCGACCTCATTGAACGTCGTCAGCATCGCAGCTGTGTTTTGTGCAGTCTTAAGGTTAGCTGCAATCGTCTGACGGCGACGTGACATACGCACTCGCTCTTCTGGTTTCGAAGAAGCAGGCGATGTCACAGGGGCAGGTGTTGCAGGCTTTGCCGGTGCGGCGGGCTTCTTTGGAGACCAAGTGGTGTTTTCAACTCCACCAGAGATTGCCGATGCCACATCTGTCTTGCCAACCTTGCCAGCAGGCCCGGTTGCAGCAACCTTACTTAAGTCAACTGCATTGGCATTAGCCATCGCTTCAGCAACGGGTGTCACGCCACCCTTAGACATTTGTGCGGATGATTCCTTAGCAGTACCTTCAGTGACTGCTGACTCAGCTGGTGAAGCAGGAGTGGCTGTGGCTCCAGAACCAGAAATAGTACCAAGGATGGCACCAACGGTAACCGTATCACCCTCATTGAATGCAACCGATGCGAGTACACCATCTGCTTCTGCTTGCAGCACCTGATTCACCTTATCGGTTTCAAGTTCAACCAGATCATCCCCAGCCTTGACCGCATCTCCAACCTTCTTGATCCACTGTGCAACGGTGGCTTCTACAACAGATTCACCCATGTTGGGTACGATGATTTCGACTGACATAACAAACTCCTTTGGATATAAATCCATGAATCCTTTAGGAAAGTGCTGAGTTAACAATATGCGCCTGCATCGCGTTGTGCATGTCGATGCTTCCTTCAGCAGGACTTGCTTCCAGCGGACGGCCAACTACGCGCAGTTTAAGGTTGGAAGGTAACAGCTCCTGTAATTTAGGAATGACATAGCTGGCCGTTCCCATATTCAGAGGTTCCTCTTGTACAAAGACAAACTCAGTTGCATTTGGATACGTCGCGATGAGGCGTGTGATGTCGTCCATCGGGAATGGATGAATCTCTTCCAAGCGAATCAATGCCGTGGTCATCGGGTTCAGGGACGGGCTCGCCAGTAAGTCGACAATGATCTTGCCACTGGACATAACGATACGCTTGATCGACCCCTTATCGATGTCCGTTCGTACGTCATCGAGGACGGGTTGAAATGCTCCCGTCGTGAGGCTTGCAGCATGCGAGACAGCCTTTGGATGACGAAGAAGACTCTTTGGTGTCATCACGATAAGCGGCCGAGGATCTATCGACAAGGACTTTGCCTGTCGTCTTAGCAGATGGAAGTAGTTAGCGGGGGTGGTGCAGTTCGCGACTCTGATGTTGTTTCCTGCAGCCGATTGTAAAAAGCGCTCAACGCGTCCGCTTGAATGCTCTGGTCCCTGACCCTCGTAGCCATGTGGGAGGAGCATCACCAAACCGGATTTTTGTGACCACTTTGCATCGCCGCTTACGATGAACTGATCAATGATGACCTGTGCTCCGTTAGCAAAGTCACCAAATTGACCTTCCCATAGAACAAGCGTTTCTTTTGCATGTGCACTGTAGCCGTACTCAAAGCCTAGCGCAGCGGTCTCGGAAAGAGGCGAATTTAAAATGGCAATAGATGCATTCGCGGTTGGAACGAATCTGAGTAAGTGACATCGGGCACCGGTTTCGACATCGTGCAACACCAACATTCGCTGTGAAAACGTCCCACGTTGCGCATCCTGACCAGAGAGGCGAATAGGGGTTCCGTCTTCGAGTATGGAAGCGTAGGCCAATGCCTCGGCATGGGCCCAGTTGATGCTCGGTTCGTCTGCGGTAAGAGCTGCTTTCCGTGGCTTTAGAACCTGTCGTAGCTGCTTATCGTTTGTTGCAAATCCATCCGGAGTAGATGTAATCGCATCGTTTAGGACCTGCAAGCGGTCAAACGAAACATTTTCAACGACAACATTCGGGGCGATGGTCACTGCGGGTGTGGTGACCGTTCCGCCTGCCTGCTCGAGCGCATATTGACGTGCGTCCGTGAGCGACTCACGTACGGTAGCTAACATCGAATCGACAACGTATGAATCGACCACACCCTTTGCCATTAAGCGTTGAGCATAAAGCTCACGCAGGCGCGGATGTCCATCTACAACTCCATACATTTGGGGCTGCGTGTAGCGTGGTTCATCTGTTTCGTTATGTCCGTGTCGGCGGTACCCGATGATATCGATCAGGAAGTCACAGCCAAACTTCTGGCGGAAATCCAACGCTAGGCGGGCCATCGCAAGACATGCATCCGGGTCATCACCATTGACGTGAACGATCGGGATTTCAAAGCCCTTCGCGAGGTCAGATGAATACAGTGTGGAGCGGCTATTTTCTGGGTCAGTTGTGAATCCAACCTGATTATTGGCGATGATATGGATGGTTCCACCAACTCGGTAACCGGGAACCCGCGAAAGATTCAAGCTTTCGGCGACAACACCCTGTCCAGGGAATGCAGCATCGCCGTGGATCAAAATTGAAAGCGCAGCAAGAATATCCCGCGATGGTTTCCCCTGATGGTCGCGGTGTTCCTGAGCGGCACGGGCACGGCCTAAAACAACAGGATTTACGAATTCAAGGTGGGATGGGTTTGGTACGAGCGTGACTGGAACGCTGCCATGATTTGCCGTCTCAATTCGAAACTCATACCCCTTGTGATACTTGACATCGCCCGTATATCCACCGGAACCCGCGCCGCTCGTACTTGGTACGAGGTACTTTTTCCCTTTAATGAACTCGGAAAGCATCTGCCGATAAGGTTTTCGCAGGACATGGGTAAGGACATTCAGTCTCCCACGATGGGCCATGCCAATAACCACTTCACGATTACCGGCCACTGCTGCGCGTTGGACGATGCTCTGAAGGACGGGAACCAACATGTCGACGCCCTCAATTGAGAAGCGTTTTTCACCCTGAAATGGTTGCGTTTTGTGTAGAAACTGTTCGAAGGTATCTACTTCGGTGATTCGCTCAAGCAGCCATGAGCGGTCTTCGTCTGTAATCGCACGCAGGTAGCGGCCTGATTCAAAGGCATCACGCAACCAATTCCGGTGCTCAGGCGTTTGGACGTGGTCATCTTCGTAGCCAATCGTCCCGCAATACACGTGTCGAAGACGGTTCATTGCATCTAGCGCATTTGATGTTCCAGCAGCGGCTGGGCCACCGACAACGGATGGAGGGAGCGATGCCAGATCTGATTCGGTCAGCCCATGATATGCGAGCGTCAGCTGCGGATCAATCTTTGATGGACTTCGGAGCGGATTGAGGTTAGCCTCGACATGGCCGTGTTCACGAATCAGCCCTGCGAGGTGGACTGCGCGCATAATGGTTTCAACATTGGTTGTTTCGACCGTTGAAGTACTTCGTGCTTCAGCAGGCGGAATATAACCCGTTGCAAAAAGAGCACTTGTGTCGGAGTCGATTGAACCTGGATCTTCCATCCAACGCTCATACAACTCCCGGGCATAGGCCGCGTTAGGGCCATGTAGCGAGAGGGACTGATCTACCGTGATTGAGTCATCATGCATGCCGAACTGTAACCTTCCACTCAGTTATATCGGTCACGAAACCTCAATACTGAACCACCGAACATTTTACCCGAATACGGGTTTTATGGTGGACTCCAGTGTGAAACTTACCGGGAGTGCTGGCGATATACTTTTCACAATATGGAAGCTAGTGAACTCCGCCGCGCCTATCTCGACTTCTTCGCATCCAAAGGTGCACTTATCCTGCCATCGGATTCGTTGGTCACGGAAGACCCCACGCTCCTTTTTACGGTTGCTGGAATGGTCCCGTTCAAGGCTTATTTTGAAGATCGTGTTACACCTCCGAGCACTAGTATTGCGACTAGTCAAAAGTGTTTGCGAACAAAAGATATTGAAGACATCGGAGATATCAGTCACTGTACGTTTTTTGAGATGCTTGGAAACTTTAGCTTTGGAGACTACTTCAAACCTGAGGCAGTGGAGTGGTCTGCAGAGTTTCTTTTCGATGTTCTGAAAATCGACCGCCAGCGTATTCGTGTCACTGTTTATCAGGATGATGATGACGCGTACGCGCTTTGGAAAAAGTTCGGGATTGCAGATGAACGGATCACACGCCTCGGTCAAAAGACGAACTATTGGCCTTCAAACGCGATCGTTGAAAAGAGTCAAGGACCCTGCGGTCCCTGTTCCGAAATCTTCTTTGATCTTCAGCCTCACTTGCCATTTGACCAGGGCTGGGATGGCGAGGGGAGCCGTTGGCTTGAAATCTGGAACAATGTTTTTACACAGTTCACCGGCATCGGATCCGGTGCTGATTACGCTCTCCAAGCGCTTCCAAAGAAGAATATTGATACCGGAATGGGTCTCGAGCGCACAGCTGCCGCCATAAACGATCTTGCCGGTCCATTCGAGACGGATGTCATCCGACCAATCATCAATCATTTGGAATTACTGAGTGGCAAGATATATACATCCACACCTGATGCAACAACGGACATCGCATTCAGACGGATTGCAGACCATATCCGGGCTACAACGTTTCTTATTGGGGATGGCGTACTTCCAGACAAAGAAAAGCACGGCTACGTTCTACGACGCCTGATGCGCCGGGCAATCGTGGCAGGTATCCGTCATTTGGGCTTTGATAGCGCTCCATTCATGGATCGCGCTGTCCCGGGTGTGATTGCACATATGAAAGATGCCTATCCTGATCTCGTCAATCGGGAAGAGGCTATCTTGGTAGCTGTCCGACGTGAAGAAGCGCAGTTTAGAGACATCCTCTCCGATGGTCTGGTACGTCTGGATGACTCATTGGCTAAGGGAGACCTATCAGGCGCTGCAGCGTTTGATCTGTTTGCCACCTATGGTCTGCCCTTCGAAGTAACTCGTGAGGTTGCAGGTGAGCGCGGTGTTGTCATCGATGAGGAATCATTCAACACAGCACGTGCACAGCATGCAATTGATTCGGGTAAGGGAAACAAGAAAACCTGGATCATCACGAATGACAACGTAAAGGCTTTCTTCCGTGATCTGCCACACACAGACTTTACTGGGTATACATCGCTCGATGGAACAACAGTGGTTGCCGGTATGTTGGTCGATGGGCAGCCTACGAAGGTGATCACGGCAGGGATGATGGCAGATATCGTCCTCCAAGCAAGCCCGTTCTATGCAGAATCTGGTGGACAAGTCAGTGATACGGGAGAGCTAACCTTTCACGACTTCCGGGCAAGTGTTCTAGATGTCACCAAGAAGGACAGTGTGTGGTTCCACTCGGTTTTGGTACACCAAGGTGAGCTCGCGACGGGCGGTCAGGTCCATACATCTGTAGATGCGAATCGCCGACGCCTAATCAGGGCCAATCACACGGCTACCCACGTTTTGCACAAGATTTTACGTGATCAGCTGGGTTCCCACGTGGCACAACGGGGATCACTCGTTGCTCCAGATCGGCTAAGGTTTGACTTTTCCCACGGAGAATCGATTCCTGCCGCGACGTTAAAAGTGATCGAGCGATTGGCAAACGAAGCAGTGTCGGCTGCAATAGTCGTTGACATCGCCGAAAAGCCGATAAACGAAGCACGTGAGCTCGGTGCCATGATGCTCTTTGGTGAGAAGTACGGGGACGTTGTTCGTGTCGTTTCCGTGGGCGGAGAATACTCACGTGAATTCTGCGGCGGCACGCACGTAGCAAACACCTCCGAGATTGGCATCATCAAAATTGTCGGAGAGTCATCCAGCGCGGCAGGCGTACGCAGAATCGAAGCAATCACATCCGATGGTGCGATGGAATACATTGCGAAGACAATCAGTGATGCTGAACGAGCCGCATCTCTCCTAAATGTCAAAGTCGATGGCCTTTCGGGAGCGATTCAGCGCCTCTTGGATGAACGACAGCACCTGATTTCAGACCTCAAAGCTGTCAAACAGCAACAGGCTGGCAGCCTCGCGGATGGTTTGTTATCAGAAGCAAGAGTCGTGGCTGGCATCAAGGTGATTATCCAGTCCATTGATGCGCCAGATGCTGCATCGGTTGGCAATCTGGTGGATGAACTGATTGGCCGGACGGAACATGGCGTTGTCATGTTGGTTGCGGCGATTGGTGACAAGGTCAACATCGTCGTAAAGGCAACGAAAACGGCCGTGGCGGCAGGGATCCATTGTGGAAATCTTGCGAAGCAAGCCGCCCAGATCATGGGCGGTGGGGGTGGTGGACGGCCAGACTTCGCTAGCGCTGGTGGCAAGGATGCATCACGTATTGACGATGCAATCACCGCTGTGACAGCGACGGTTGTGACTGTTTTAGGTTCCTGATGACAAGGGTACGGGTCATTATTTGTCTCGTACTTTTCTTCCTTGGGAGCGGGACGTTTGCGCAAGCGACAATTGACCCGCTCCCATGTGTATTTTACAAAAGCAGTGAAACTGCACTAAGTGCAGTTGAAAATGCAACAGGTCGAACCGTACTTTGGGTACATCGTCAAGGAAAAATCTTCCCACCGTGTACTGATGAATCGCAGACGCTACCTTATTGGATTGTCAATCGATCAGATAGGAATCGGCGCTTTTACGTCTTCACACATGATGCTATTAGCGGAGTGTATTCATCATCAACGCGACGGAATGATTTTGTTACACTCGATGAGCTTTCGCGAGGCATCGAGAATGTATCTGCCGCTGAACCATCGGTTGGTAAAGATCTGCCGATTATTCAGTTTGCATCCAATGTTTATGCATCGGAAGTAAATTCGGACCTAAAGCTAGCCGTCAGTGGTGCCCTCGCCGGATTTCTCCTTGGGATAGGGCTCTGGCAACGTAACAGTAAATGGGGCCTCCTCGCCGCACGTGCTGCTGCCGGATGCCCACTCGCTCTCTACGCCGGCGGTATGCCCGGCCTTGTTCCCTTAATGTTGACCCTGCCCTGGATTCTTGCAGCATTTCTTCCTGTACGAGTTACGCTCGGAGTCACCGCTTTTATCGTTGTCCTCGACCAGTTGACAGGGCTCCGCTACGGTGACTTTTCACCTCTACAAGGCTACTTCGGACCCGGAATCCGTTTCTACGGTGTCGGCAATGAGCTCCTTGGAATCATCACCGGCACACTTGCGGTCTGCGTACCAAAGAAGTTCCGCGTCATTGCCGCACTCGCATGTGTTGCCTTCTTTGGGAATGCCAGTCTCGGTGCCGATTTTGGAGCCGTCGTCACGTTTGCCGCTCTTGCCGTAAGTGATCTCCTTCGAAACAACAACCTTCTTCGCAGTCGGAAAACAGAATGGCTCATAGCACCTGCAATTCTAATCGGAATGGTCACAGCAGTCGCAGCCGCTTGGATGGACATGATCTTCTCACCAAAAATGTCACACGCAGGCGCAGCGATGACGGCTGCGAAGACATCGGGAGTAGGGCACCTTATTGACATCATCGGGCGCAAGGTGTTGATGAACTTCGAAATCGCACTCCGGCCGCCGACATTGGTTGCGTTTTTCGCCGTAGCTTTGCTCGTATGGCTCGGCAGACGGGTCTTTGTCGTCCGGCTTCCGTGGCAAAGTGGTATCCGTTACCTGAGCCTTGCAGC
>CAIRTT010000468.1 GCA_903881535.1 uncultured Armatimonadota bacterium | reverse complement strand
TGTCTCGCCGCCCGCCGGCTGGTCGAACGCGGTGTCCGCTTCGTCGAGCTGATTGACACAGGCTCAAATGGGAACTGGGACTCGCATGGGGACATGATGGACCATGAGCGCCTCGCTAGAAATGTAGACAAGCCGATTGCAGGCCTGTTGAAGGACTTGAAGTCACGGGGGATGTTAGAAGACACGCTTGTGGTCTGGACGACGGAGTTTGGCCGGACGCCTTTCAACAACACGGCAGATGCACGTGGACGCGAGCACCACAGCTGGGCATTTTCAAGCTGGCTGGCCGGTGGGGGCGCAAAGCCTGGTGTTACTTATGGTTCCACCGATGAGTATGGGATGCGTGTCGAGACGGATGGTGTCCATGTCCATGACTTCCACGCAACGATTCTGCACCTGATGGGACTTGACCACACCCGTTTGACCTATCGGCATAGCGGTCGTGATTACCGCCTAACAGATGTCTACGGTGATGTTGTCCGCAAGGTCATTACCTGAAAAAGCAAAACTCCCTTTGTAAATGCATCACAAAGGGAGTTTTGTTTTGTTTGATTGTCGTACGCTTAGCGACCCATCGGACCGCCAGGCATGCCGCCCGGAGGAGGTCCACCTGCAGGCATTCCGCCTGGGCCACCTGGTCCGCCACCTTGCATCTGACCATAGCCGCCACCGCCACGCATTTGGTTCATCGTTTGTCCGCCAGCCGCGCCGCCACGTCCACCGGCACCGCGGGATTCCATGGACCCGGATGCGCTGTATTGGGATCCACCGCCCCGGCCGGTTCCCATCTGCTTCTTCATCTCAGCCATGTAGCGGTTACGGTCCATATTTGCCGTGTAGCTACCGTTGTCGGATTGGATACGGGTTGAAATGCCCCATCCAGCAAGTCCGAGGAGTGCGATTGCTGCAATGATTACGACTGGCAGCGGGAGTTTGTTGATTTTGTCTTTCATCTTTTTTCCAAACCTTTTCCTTCAGTAATCAGGTAAGTCGATCGGGCCGCTGTGGCTGGTAGCACTTGAGATGTGCCTCCTGGCCAAATGACCTCAATAGAGTCTACCTTTGTAGATCCGCCCAAGCCAAATGTCAGCGTCCGCTCACTTTCAGAGAGGAAGCTTCCACCACTACGGACATATTGCTGTTGCTCGATGCCACCTGCTTTGACCTTAACACGTGCACCAATTGCATTCCGATTGGTTTTCTCACCAACCAACCGGAGCTTTATCCAGCTGTTGTTATTACCGCCATCGTTGCGGAGTAGCAAAAACTTGCCATTGTTATCCACAACCCCGATGTCGAGGTCGCCATCACTATCAATATCGCCATACGCGGCACCGCGCCCGACGATCTGATAGTTCATCCCGGCAGCCTTACTCACATCATTGAACTTCTTGCCCTTCTCATTATGAAAGAGAAGCGGTGCCTGCTTGAATGTGAGGTTGCTTTGGTAGGTGCTGACGATGTCATCCACGTGGCCGTTTGTCGCATAAATATCCTGCCAGCCATCGAGGTCATAGTCGAAGAAGAACGTCGCAAATGTGACATTTAGGAGACTTGCGCTGACCAGACCACGGGACTGGGCGTTGTTTTCGAACATCCCGGCCCCACCCTCCATCGGGTCGAACAGGGACAGGCCTTCCTCAGCAAAGTTGCCAATGACCAAGCTGAAGTTGCCATCGTTTTTGTAGTCGGCTGCATCGATGCCCATACCGGCTTTCGCACGGCCATTTTCAGCAAAGGCGATCCCTGTCTCGACACCGCGCTCCACGAACTTTTTGCCACCTTCATTGATGAACAGAAAGTTTGCCCAGGTGTCATTACTAACGGCGATGTCAATCCAGTTGTCGCCGTTATAGTCTGCGAGAGCGATTCCAAAAGACTTTCCGACGGCGCAGTCGAGGATGCCCATGGGTTTACTGACATCCTTGAATGTCCCATTTCCCTCGTTGTGGTACAGCGTGTTGCGGGCACCTTCAAATGTCCCTGGAGGGCAGTAGCCGCGAGTGCCATTTTTCCCACAGTAGGGATCAAGTGATGTCGACCATTTGACATATTGGCAGACGAAGAGGTCAAGCTTGCCATCGTTGTCGTAGTCGACCCACGCGGCCCCAGAGCTCCACTTGAACTCAGGCGCGAGGCCAGGTAGGCCAACACCCTTTACACCAGCTGTTTTTGTGACATCGGTGAACTTGCCGTTTGTATTCTTCAGCAGGCGGTTGTCACCAACGGCGGTGATGTAAAGGTCATCCCAGCCATCATTGTCGTAGTCACCCACCGCAACGCCCATCCCGTAAAGCGAAAAGTGCAGGCCCGCTTCCTTGGTGACATTCGTGAATTTACCCTTGCCGTCATTTTGGTAGAGAGCGCTATACGCTTGGAGCGGATTCTTGTCCCAAGCCCAGCCAGAGCTGTTGATGACCAATAGGTCAGTGTCGCCATCGTTGTCGTAATCGAAGAACGCCAACCCTGAGCCGACGGTTTCTGGCATCAGCTTGCGACCCTTGGATCCATTTTCGTGCTTGAAGTCGATGCCTGCTTCGGACGCGATGCTTGTGAAGGTGACGGGCTTCGTGGATGCAGCTCCACCATCGGATGGCTTGTTGCACCCGGCGATCGAGATAGCCGCACCCAGAATCATGGTCAGGGTGATGGTTGTTTGGGTTTGCGTCATTTCTCGGATGCCTCCAATGCGAGCAGCTGCTCTGTGCGTCCGAGGCGGCCATAGAGCTGCTTCAGCAATGTCCGTATCCGCTTGTCTTTGGAGTTCCGGCCGATGATGCGCTCGTACTCAGATGTCGCTCCGCCGAGATCACCGGCATCCAGGAGGAAGTCTCCATACGCTTGGATATCTTCCGATTTTGCTTTTGGACCACGCGCACGTGTTCGGAGCGTGTCATGCTTCTGCTCAAACGAGACGTATTTGGTGTAGAGCTGCATCATTTGCTGGTTGGATTCTTTATCACCAACCTTTGCGTAGACGCGCGCAAGTTCGAGGTAACCCGGGCCGTAGCCAGGTTCGAGGTCAATCACATGCTCAAGGCACTGAACGGCTTTGGCTGCCTCATTGTTTGTGAGATAGCACTGTCCCAGTTGAAGCCAAGCGAGCTCATCCTGTGGGGCGAACTTTACAGCGCGCTCCGTCAGCTCAAGCGATTTCCGGATGCGTTCTGGATTGTCAGAACGATCTTGATAGAGGCTGCCGAGCGTCTTGAGAAGCGTTGGGTCCTCTGGGGCCACGATGAGAGCGGCTTCGAGTTCCTTTTCAGCATCATCGCGGTTACCGGTACGTCGCAGCTGTTCGGCCACTTCAATACTGATGGCAGCGCGGCGCTCGGGTGCCATTTCAGCCGCTTTTCTAAGGCATACAAGTCGCTTGGGCAGTGTCTCCTTGGTTTCCGCCTGAAAGTACGCATATGCGCGTAGCAGGAGGTCATCCACGGTGTTTTCTTTGGTGGCTTCCTCGATGGCAGCGACGTATTCCTTGGTCTTTTTGAGGCCACGGTAGGATTCAGCGACGGCGATCAGTGCCCGGCGTTTACGCTTCGGGTTGGTCGATTTTGCTGCTTTTTGGGCTACAACCAATGCTTCGGCAAAGGCCCCCCGGAGACCGAGCGCTGTTGCATCCCAGTAATTGGCATCATCCTTGAAGCCAGCCTTCTCGCAGGCACGTGCGGCACGGTAGGCGGCTGGGTAACCCTGATCAACGGTTGCAATCTGGTCCAGCGCATAAGCTGCTTTTTTGAAATCACCCCGCCGGGCGTATTCCTGTCCGATGCGTTCGTACACATCCGGCGCGGATGGATTCAGCTGATTGGCTTTCAGCCATGCCTTGAGGGCGCCATCGTAGTTTTTTTGACGATAGAGAATCAAACCGTAGAGGTAGTTTGCGCCAGCTTGATCGGGTGCAATGGGAAGCAGTTTTTCGAGGTAGCCCTTTGCCTTTGCGGCATCGGTGTTGTCCATCGCGGTGCGTGCGGCAAGCGTCAGGGCACCGGGGTCATCGGGGGCGAGCTGGAGGAGTTTCTCGGAGAGCTGGCTGGCTGCTTTTTCATCCGCGCAGGAGACTAGCGCCATAACGAGGCGCTCAAGCCCAGTTTTGTCCGTGTAGTCAGGATGTGCGGCAATCCATGTGGAAAGAACATTACGAGCCGCACCGATACGGCGTGAATCAACGTGGAACCCGGCGAGGTTCAACACGGAGTCAACGCTGTCAGGAGAGAGCTTGGCGGCCTTTTCTAGCTCAACCCTTGCTTCTTCCTCGCGTGCGAGGCGACTTAGGGTACGGCCAAGGATGGGGGAGATGCGGGTGTCGGGAGCTCCGAGGGCGCGTGCTGCAAGGAGGTGTCGCCGTGCGGACATAAACATGCCTTCACGGTCTTCGATATTCGCGAACTCGATATAGGCATCGATGTCGCTTGGGTCCTTCTTAATGCGCTCAGTGTAGTACTTGCGCTTTGTTTCGAAGGAGGCATTGGGCGGCGGCGCAGCCGCCTTGCCGTTCAGTACAAAGTACGTGATCGGCAAGGCAACTGCACTGAGTGCCAAAACACCGGACAGGAGATGAATGCGTCGCAATGGTTACCTACTGTCCGTGTTTAAGAACCTACCAGGCGTTCGGGTTGTTGTCGTTTCCACGGGA
>CAIRTT010000467.1 GCA_903881535.1 uncultured Armatimonadota bacterium | reverse complement strand
TGGAGCGCGGGCTTGTAGCTCAACGGTTAGAGCAGGGGACTCATAATCCCTTGGTTGGGGGTTCGAATCCCTCCAGGCCCACTTCACAGGCCAGCGTACTCTTCGCTGTGCCCGCGCATCACCAAATAAGCCAACACCCCCGCTGACCACTCATAGGTCAACGGGGGCGTTTTGAATTCTAAACCAAACTAGCCGCAGGGACTATGGGCAGGGGCGTGCCAGTGGCGTGTTTTGGAACGGTGCTGGATACCAAGTCTTGCCCCAGAGGAAGTTGTTTGGGTCAAGGGTTTGCTCGAAGCGATGCCACTTTGCATGGCCATCCGCGAATGTGTAGTTAGCACCACCCGTATGGCGGTCAAACTGTACACGGACGATTTCAGGCTTGTCCTTCTTACCCAAAAGTCCCGTAGCTGCATCTGCAGGAGTCGCAAAACGGTATGCATCTCCAGGACAGATCTGACCACTGCCAACGGACACACCGCTGGTTCCAATGAACGCAGATGTCCCCTTCCACTGACCAATCTTGGTCTTTGCTGCATCGTTCATCGTTGCACGGCGCTCCGCAAGAATGATCATGGATGCTGGCTCTTCAAAAGATGACTCGGATGGTGCAAGCCAGTCGTGTGCAGGGATTGCATTGTAGTTGTTGATATAGGAGAACTTAGGCACCTGTGCATCACAATTGAGGCCAGCAACCTGTCCGGCTGCACATGGGATTGCAGGTGTGACAGGTAATGGATCGGATGGGCAGACAAAGATGCCAACATTCTTGACATATGGCTGGAGGATGTAAGACCAGTGAATCTTGAGTGTCGGATCCTCATAGGTGGTCTGCATTAATGTGCCATCGTAGTCCTGTTGGTACATATTCAATGCAAGACCAAGCTGCTTCATGTTGGACAGGCAGCTTGCGGCGCGAGCCTTCTCACGCGCTTGTGCGAAGACAGGGAAGAGGATGGCTGCGAGGATTGCGATGATCGCAATCACAACTAGCAACTCAATCAGGGTAAATGCGTTTGCTTTTCGATTCATAATAGTGGTTCACCTAAGATAACAACAAGGTTTCAGCGACCTGTTTATAGGCGGAGCCATGCCCAACACTGTTATGCAGTCATTAAGCAAAGTTTATCTAAATGTTAAATTTGCCGATCTACTTTGGGCTCCAAGTTAAGATGACAGCATGACTGAACATCCACGTTGGTTGCTCCACGCACTCCTCGCTGCTGTCTTTGCAGGCATCACGGCACCGCTGGCAAAGCTGGGGATGTCAGGTGTGCCAAGCAATGTAGCCACGCTCATCAGAACAGTCGTGGTCCTGGCCTTTATCGGAGGCATCGTGATCGTACAAAAGCAGCTGGTCGTCATCCCACAGTTATCAGCCAAGACCTGGGTTTTCCTCGTCCTGTCTGGCCTCGCCACCGGAATATCATGGCTTTTCTACTTCAGCGCCATTAAAAGTGGCCCCCTCAGCGTCGTGGCCCCCATCGATAAACTGAGCTTTGTTCTGGCCATTCTGTTGGGCATTATCGCTTTTGGCGAGCGGCCAAACCGCCTAACCATTATCGGAATCATCTGCATCGTCGCAGGCGTTGTTCTGTGCCTGCCAAGTGTGCAAGCCAAGCTACAGTCGTAGGGTCACCTCTATGCTCCACGATGATGACCCGCAGACATTATTTGAGCAGGTTGTCAGTGAGAGGGTAAGAAATATTGGGTCAGTTAGACTGGCCAGAAATGGACTTCAGAACGGCTTTCAGGAGCGAGTTTTCTCCTGTTGCATCCTGACCAATCTCCCAAATCATCACGCCTCCAAGACGGGTCTGTACGGCATGTTTTACTTTGCGGGTGATTGTCGAGATACCGTTGAAATACACATTTCCAACCTGATCCACCGTGGGTTCTGGGTGATGCCGTGCGGCAATGGCCCCGTACGTCTCAGCATCCCGGGTTTTGATGTCCCGGCCATAAAACGGCAGCCCAAGGATGATCTTTTTCGCAGGTATTCCTGCATCCAACAGTGTGCGGACATCCTTAATGGCACCATCGAAGGTTGAATGCTCCTTGTCATGGTCGTACGCCATCACCTGCACACCATCCACCGCCGCCACTCCTCCAGCGGGCAGATGTTGCCAAGCCGCGATTGTGACGGTCAAGAGCAGACCATGCGGTTTGAAAGCATCCTTTAAGTCTGTCAGCAAGGCAGCATAGGCCTGCTCTTCCGATACGTCCTTGGGGTGCTCCCAATCGATATCAATGCCATCCAGACGCCGGGCAAGCGCGAACGCTACAACGGCATCCACAAACGCTTTACGGTCTTTCGGAGACTTTGCAACCTTTGCAAAATGCTCGGACCGTTCCCAGCCGCCGATGGTCAGAATCAACCGTATTCTGTGTTCCGTTTTGAATCTGAGCAGAGATTCCCATGGACAGGCTTTTAGCCGGGATGTGTTGAGACTGCCATCCGGGCCCGGTTCCGCTGAGAAAATAATCAGATCGGTCAACCCTTTGATGGCATCGAAGTTCAGACTACTGAATCGGTAATCCGGCAAGTATCCGGCGACTCTAAACGAGCCTACTCCAGCTGTTTGTTGTGCGTACGCACGTTGGTCACAACAAATGAATGTCATCAACGAGCAAATGCTCAAAATGACAAAGTGAAACCGGCTCGGAAATCGCTGCATTGATGGCTCATTCTGGACACCGAATCACAGATATCAGTGTCCAGAATGAGTATACGACTGCCATCGATGCTCTGTACCTTGGCAAGCCTCTTTGTGCCGTAAATACAATCTCTATTGGGTTACAAAGTGCTGCTAAACACCAAATGTGCGAATTGGAGATACAAATCGCTGTAAAAATGCGGGACTTACGGCAAAGTGGCGTGCCTAATTCAGCCAAAGTCGCAACACTGCCCCTGGTGTAAACCGATGCAATCTTTCGTTACTTGCCCCAAACCTTCTCAATGAATGCCAGTAAGCGCGGGTCCACCTTGCGGAGGGCATCGCGGTCGAATGGCGCAAAGTCATTCCGCAAGAAATACGCTTCCGTACCTTCCGCAAAATACTCCTGTGGGGTCGTCATCGCGTAGGCACGCTCCTCCGATGTACCTCGCCCCGGGCCACGAAAGCGCTCGACCTTGTCGTACGCGCCACCCGCTTTGGCATCCCGGTACAGCCCCACAAGCTCGGCATTGTCAAAACCAAGTACCTGGTCGTGAAATGCATGTGCGAGCTCATGCAGAATCACCACCGGCATCCGCTTGACTTCGAATGGAAATGACTCTGTATCGGTGATCTCGATGCCCTTGACCATGGCGGGGTTCCGACCATTTTCCTTTAGCCAGTCGGCTCCCGGGTGATACTCCGCTGTCGGACCAAAGCCTTTATAGGGAAGCGAAACCCACAGTGTAACTTTGCGAAGCACTGGAATATGTCGTGCTGGCACAAGCTGCGTCACTAGGCGGAGCTGCTCCGCGAGGAGCGGCAACATCGCATCCACGGCAGCCGGCATTGTTTCGATGACATCCGTGCGGACATTCACCGTCCAACCCTCGAGGGTCAGGCTACGGTACTTAAGGCCACCGGAAACGAGCTCTGCAGCGCCCGCGGCAGGACTTGCAACGGTAAGTGCATCGGATGACCGTTTCCGCGCATTATCCTGGATTATCTTTTTCGCACTCAGAAGGCGCTCGGGCCAACTAAACGTCGGTGCCTTGTCGGGATCGTAGCCCTTCATGTGTCCACTCAGGCGTGTGGCCGGCTTTGTGTAGCGGATTTCGGTGTCTTTAAACACCTCACGGCACAGCTCGGCAAGCTTTGGGTCATATGCCAGCAGCTCAGTACGCGTATTGACATGGTTATGGTCATGATCATTTTCGCGGTTGTTGTCAAACCAGGACTGAACGCCTTCGGCAAAGTACTCAGCATGAGAAACCGCAGCGTACTTCCCCTTCCACAAACCCGCCGCGAGCGCATCTCGGTACGCTTTCTTCACACGAACATCGAATGTGGGATCAACCGCATTCATCCCCCGCAGGTGGATGCTATGCGCAAACTCATGGATCAGAATGCTCTCTTTGGCATATGGATCACCTGTGTAACCAAGCAGGTTTTCCTCACCCACGCTGCAGTAGGGATCATCTTCCGAACCACCTGTGCCACGCGCACGTGCATCCCACCAATCCCGAGCGTTTACACCATCGATGTCCTTACCCATCCCAAGCCAGGCAAACTCCGGGAGATCACAGGTGTACTCATTTGCACCGATGATGCAAAGCCGTGTCCCGGACTTAATCATTGCAGCTTTAGCATCCGGACGCGCAGCCAGCAGCTGATTGACCCAGTAGGCAGCCTCGCGAAGGGCGTAATCGTTGACATCCGGACCCGCAACGATTGGGAAGCCACCCGCAGAAATGAACTTTGTATGCCGCGGAGGCACATTCATGGATTTTGGCGGCTTTGTGATTTTTTGGGCACTTGCGATACTGACAACCAGCATCGATGCACAAGCAATAGCTAATAGGCGTAAAGGCATCAATCGAAAGGACATGCAATGCAATTACCACACGTGAGACCATTCGCGTCAGTATCCACACGATGCCATGGGCAAGCGGCATAGTTTCTGCACAGCTCTACTACAACTATGACTGCCATCCAGTTTCTCAAACGCAAACGTGTCGCTGTCCAGCTCCCATACCTCGACAGTATTCGCGGGCTCGCAGCGCTTTACGTAGCGATTGGACACATTTGGCAGTTCGTTGTATTTCAGCCTCCGTACGGCAATTTGCCGAAATTCTTCACGCTTTTAAACTTCGGTCATGCTGCAGTAGGGATTTTCATAGTGCTGTCCGGCTACTGCCTGATGATGCCGATTGCGACCCAGGGTCATGTCGAGCAGGAAGCGGGCTGGCTGCAAGCATTTGTTAGACGGCGCGCGCTTCGACTCTACCCGGCTTACATCGCTGTGATGGTTTTCAGTCTCATCCTGATTGCCGCTACTGGAGTGGGTCTGGATCCTCAGCGTATCTGGACGAAGGGCTTAAACCACTTTTCTGGTGAGTCGATTGGATCTCATCTGCTGCTGATGCACAACCTGACCCGCTTTCAATGGACGATTGACGCTCCGATGTGGTCTGTGGCGCTTGAGTGGCAGATTTATCTCGTCTTTGGTGCTTTGTTGGTGCCGCTTTGGAAGCGTGTGCATCCATATGTGATGCTTGCGGCGTTGTTCGCTCTGACTGCGTGGACATCGGGCATCCCAAGCTTGCACGATAAGTGTCTCTGGTTTGTCGGGCTTTTCTTTATGGGGAATATTGCAGCCTGTTACGGGACCCGTACGTCAGCAGGAGTCGAAGGACTTGGGCTACCAAGCAAGCTCTGGAAGATAGCCGGACTCCGCAGCGCCATCCCAGGACTGCTTGTCTTCGCACTAACATCATCCAAACCAAACCTCATTCTGATCAGCGATATCGCACTTGGTATCGGCATCAGTGGATGTCTTGTCTGGCTACAACGAACCCGGAACCGCACGCCAGAGCACAAAGTGTTCAGATTCCTTTCGGCAAAGCCACTGACAATCCTTGGCGCGATGTCCTACAGCATCTATCTCCTGCATTTCCCAATTCTTGAAACGACAAATGCATGGCTTGTGGGCAAGCTCTCACCGATGACTGTGATGGCTGTTCAGTTCAGTGTAGTCCTACCGATAATCCTCGGACTCTCCTGGCTGAGCTACAAGTACATCGAGCTGCCGTTTATGCGAATAGGCAAGCGGATACGCCCTGAGGGTAATTCTCAGCCAAGCTCAAATGTCGTGACGCCGTAAATCCAGTCAAGTGAGATGTCCGGAAACGGACCGGTGTACATTCGTGCAGTTGCGAACACTTCTGTCATACCATAGCGCCGAACCAATGCCATCGCTTCGACATTTGGCTCAGGGATATCGAGAACATAGCTATCTCCGACAGGAATGCGTGCAATGAGGCTCCTAAACAATGTGTCAGCACCTTCAGGACTGGTCGCAAACAACGGCCCAATCTTCCAGCCATCAAAGCATTTGCGGACCACTCCATACCCAGCCACGGTATCGGTGGAGTCATTCATGATTGCCAGTGCATGGGCATCCGATTGGTGAATCCAGGCTTTTAGGAATGCATCCCTCTGTGCCGGGAAGCAGGCTCTATCAAGCACTTGGATTGCAGAAAATGGAACATCACGCGCATCCACCGTGCCATCTGCGCCCTGCCAATCCAGTGGCTTGACCCCTTGATAACGCGCATTCCGGTAGGCATAAACTCGCCCGATTTGCTTGTAGAGCTCCACATTCTCGAGGACGCCATCCCCGCCCTGCGTGCAGCCTTCCAAGTAACGACGGCCAGCCTCGTGCAACGCCATCCCGTAGCCTTTGCCACGAAATGCCTCATCCACGATATAGCAGCCGAAAAAACCAAAGTGGTCATCGTAGCGGACAGCACTGACACAGGCAATCGGCTTGCCATCCAGCTCACCGACGAGAAAGCCACTCGGGTCAGCCGTAAAAAATGTCTCCGCATCATGGATGCCGGGATTCCACC
>CAIRTT010000466.1 GCA_903881535.1 uncultured Armatimonadota bacterium | reverse complement strand
CGTTCATGGACACCGGCATGTACAAATCGATCGGCATTCGGGATGCCATCCGTTAATGCATGGATCGGAAACCCCAGCGGATCGTTGTACATTGTCACAATTTATGTATACGAAACGCAGCATCTAAATGTGACGCGACAAAACGATACAATTTGCCATGCTTGCAAAACGGGTTATTCCCTGTCTCGATGTCAAGGACGGTCGAGTCGTTAAAGGCGTCCAATTTTTGGGGCTAAAAGATGCTGGTGATCCGGTGGAGCTAGCGGCAACCTATGACCGTCAGGGCGCTGATGAGCTTACATTTCTCGATATTACGGCCAGCGCTGAGAACCGTGGCCTCATCTTCGATATTGCTGCCCGCGTCGCTGAACAGGTCTTTATTCCGTTTACTGTTGGTGGCGGAATCTCCACACTTGAAGACATCCGGCGGATCCTCTCGGTCGGCGCCGACAAAGTCAGTATTAACTCCGCCGCCGTTCGTAACCCAGAGCTTATTCGTCAAGGCGCTGAGCGTTTTGGTAGCCAATGCATCGTAGTTGCCATTGACCCGATGAGAACCGGGAACACCCCGAGCGGCTGGGAAGTGCACACGCATGGTGGTCGGACGCCAACAGGAATCGATGCCCTTGTCTGGGCAGAGACAGTTGCTGCGCTCGGTGCTGGAGAGATTTTACTGACATCGATGGACCGCGATGGCACCCGGGATGGCTATGACATCCCATTGCTGAAGGCGGTTACCAGTGTTGTCCCAATACCTGTTATTGCAAGTGGAGGTGCCGGGACGCCCGAGCATCTCGTCGATGGCATCCGCTACGGTAATGCCGATGCTGTCCTCCTCGCATCCTTATTGCACTACGGCGAGTACACGGTTGACGGCTTGAAAGACACGATGGAGCGCTGCGGCATTCCAGTACGAAGGTTGGTAAAGAATGGTTGATGCAAGTGCGTTGATAGCCACTGTGCGCTTTGATGAAAATGGCTTGGTTCCAGCGATTGTGCAAGATTCCGAAACACATCAGGTGCTGATGTTGGGTTTCATGAACAGCGATGCCGTTCGCAGGACACTGGAAGAAAATCGTGTCTGTTTCTGGAGTCGCTCCCGACAGAAATTTTGGATTAAGGGCGAAACAAGCGGGATGACGCTGACGGTGAAGTCTGTCGCGGTCAACTGCGAAATGAACTCATTACTCGTTACTGCTATGCCAGCAGGGCCAACCCGCCACACTGGACACACATCGTGTTACTACCGGCAAGCCATCGGTGCAGAGTGGACTGAAACGCAGCCAGTCATTATTTCTGCTGATGAGCTCTACAAGAAGTAGCTTTCTCCTAAACCCGGCGATTCTTTTGCGCCGCTAACAACAAATAACAGCAGGAACAAATGCGGCCCTGAGGGAACATCACCTTATGCCGCATTTGAAACTTGCAACGGTGGTGTTGCCATGCCTCTTGGCCGCTGGTCTTACCTTGGCTTCCACAGCCGCAGATGTCAAAGTCCCCAAGACACCGAGTGTCATCGGATTTAACAAGGACATCCGACCAATCCTCGCTGATAACTGCATCACCTGTCATGGTCCCGACAGTGCCGCTCGTCAGGCAAACCTTAGGCTGGACCGCGTTGATGGGCTTGTCGCGAAGCGTATCCTTGTTCCTGGGAATCCGGGTGCAAGTAAACTGATGCAACGCATCAATTCGCATGGTGTGCTTCAGATGCCTCCTGCCAGCAGTCAGCGAGTGATCTCTCGCGAACAAAAGGCCAAACTCGCTGATTGGATACGCGCAGGGGCAAACTACGAGCCGCACTGGGCCTATCAACCAATTCAGAATCCTAAACCACCCAAGGTCGCGGGAAATCCGATTGATGTCTATATCAATAATGAGATCGCCAAGCGGAAGTTGGTCAAATCGGTCTCAGCATCTAAGGGCGAATGGTTGCGGAGGGTTACACTTGACCTGACAGGCTTGCCACCATCCGATGCCGAAGTGAATGCATTCGTTGCTGACTCATCCCCGAAAGCGAAAGCAAGCGTCGTCGACCGCCTCCTAGCAAGTCCTGCCTTTGGCGAACATACCGCTGTTGCCTGGCTTGATATTGCCCGCTACGGTGACTCTTACGGGTATCAATCCGATCAGCTTTCACCGACGTGGCCATTCCGCGACTGGGTCGTACGTGCCTTCAACGCAAATATGCCCTACGACCAGTTCATCATCAATCAAATTGCAGGCGACTTGCGCCCGGATGCTACTGTTGAATCAAAGCTTGGGACGACATTTCAACGCCTCCATAGAATGACGAACGAAGGTGGTTCAGTCGCTGAGGAATGGCGGATGGAAGGTGTGGCTGACCGCGTCAGAACCACGACCACCGCATTTCTTGGCTTGACATTCGAGTGTGCGCGCTGCCATGATCATAAGTTTGATCCGATCAAGCAGCGGGACTTCTACGCATTGGCATCGTTTGTCAACAATGTCGATGAATATGGCCTCTATAACCAGAGCGATATCGTTCCAACCCCATCTCTTCTGATTCCGACCTTGGAACAGGAGCGGGCAATCGATCGTGCACAGAAGCGCGTTTCTGCTTTAGAGGGATTGCTTAGCGAACGGCAAATGGCCCAGCAGGCAGGAAACCGCACGCTCACTCCCGGGCGTCCTGGACTCACGGCACGCTATCGTCTGGATGCCCGAAATGGCACATCACTCCCCAACTCAGCACCCGGCTTCACCGAAGCAGCATCTGCTCCGCTTGGCTTAGCGACCACCAAGGGCTTCAAAGGCGACGCGATTCAGCTAAATGGCGATAATGCCTTGTCGCTCGGCGGGTCTGGGCGGATTGCCCGTCATGTACCGCATACCGTGGGGATGTGGCTCTTCGATGAACGTGTGGATGATGAACAGATGGTCGTCTTCCATGGAAGTGCGGGCACGGATGTTGGATTTCACGGCGGCGATGTAACGATCAAGGCGGGGCGTGTCACGGCGAGGATGTATCGGCACTGGCCGGGGAACGCGATCGCCGTCGAGACGAAGCAGCGTATTCGGGCCAGAGAATGGACACACCTTACAGTCACCTATGATGGCTCCAGCAAGGCTGCCGGCTATAGGATTTACATCAATGGTGTCCCTCAGGAGACCAATATCGTCCGGGACCACATCTGGAAGGGGACCGGAACGCATCCCATCAATGTCGGAGAGCGCTTCCGGGAACGTGGCTTCCGCGGCGGAAAAGTAGATGAGATTGAGATCTATAGCCGAGCACTGACGGCATCAGAGGTTTCTTGGATGTCAAGGGGGATCGCAGCGGAGACTCCACGGACGCTGGATGAAATCGCTCCTAAGGATGTTGCCGCATACCTCGCAGCACAAGATGTGGCACTGGATGCCATCCGCAAAGAGCTTCAGGATGCACGATTTGCGGTGGCCGCGGCCGAGGATAGCGTCCGTGAAGTCTTGGCGATGGAAGAGATGGTTGGCGTTCGCCCTACGTTTGTCCTGGCCAGAGGCGCATACGATGCACCAAAGACGGCAGACCGCCTCGTTGGTCGTACCGTGCCTGCATTCTTGCCACCGCTCCGGGCATCGAAGCCAAATCGCTTTGACTTGGCCAAGTGGATGGTCAGCAAAGAGAATCCTCTTGCCGCAAGGGTTGCAGTTAACCGTTTCTGGATGCAGTTATTTGGCAGAGGGATTGTTGAAACAGCAGAAGACTTTGGTGTTCAGGGTAGCCGCCCTACGCATCCAGAGCTGTTGGACTGGCTAGCCAGCGACTTTAGGGATCACAACTGGGATGTAAAGCGTTTGATCAAAATGCTTGCGCTCTCAGATGCCTATGGACGTTCATCGAATGTGTCGAAACTCCAGCGCCAGCTTGATCCTGACAACAAGTTCTTTGCCCGTGGGCCAAGCGGACGTCTCACTGCTGAGCAAATTCGAGATGTTGCACTTTCAATAGCTGGACTCTTGGATCGCAAAATGGGCGGGCCACCCGTCAGTCCATACCAACCAGGTGATTTGTGGCGCGAAACAAACTCGATGAGCCCCGCATACAGCGAGAGTCTGGGCACTGACCTGTACCGGCG
>CAIRTT010000465.1 GCA_903881535.1 uncultured Armatimonadota bacterium | reverse complement strand
TCAAAGTCACCATCGCCAAATCCGACGGCCCGAAGCATGGACCGGTTCGGGGCGCGATGTGTACCTTCGGTTACGATTCGACTGCGATTGTTATCCACGATACAAAACTCCTGCACAAAAGACTGATGTGTGGATTCAGTCTACTGCAGGATTGCGACGAACCATATCCGTGGTCTTCGATTTTGAGTTAAGCATCCCTATCGTTTGCACTATGCTAGGTAGAAGCAAACGCGACTCAGTGAACAGTCACATTGACATCGCAAGCCTTAGCCCCTAAGCATTAAAGCGTGCTTTGAGTGCAGGTGTTGGCATCAGGCAGGTTTCTTTGTGACCAAACCACTTATAGCGATTCCGAGCCACAACTCTGTAGCCGACATCTCGAACCTGTTTTGGAATGATGGCAAGCAACACTCCAAGAAACGCCCAACCTGGTCTTGCATGATGCCTAAGTAGTAGGCTAATGGCTGTGCTGTGCGTGTAGAGTTTGCCTGCGTTTACATATACAACGGTAGACAAGTCGAGAGGAGCATTCAGGTGCTCAAGCACCGCTACGGCAGCTTCACTCTGAAGCGTACCAAAGCGCAGCTTGTCATGTTTTTCTACGCGAAGTAGGAACTGTAATGCTCCATCACAGAGGTTGCAAACACCATCAAAGAGCATTAACGGCCCCTGTGAATCCGCTTCACCTCCGCGAGGTTGCTCTGTCATTTATTACCTTGAATCAGATGAAACATGCAGCTTCAACGGCTCCTTGTAACCAAGACGCCGGATGACAAGATCGATACCACCATTACGCACCGATGCTGCGAGATAGGGCTTGAATTCTTCATTCGACATTTTGCCAGTTCGAATTGCATCAATGCTCTCAATCACATCACCGGGTTTGACCCCTGCTTTGAGCGCGGGTGAGTCTGGAAGTACGCCGTTCACGACCAGTTCATTTGAAATTCTCGCACGTGTGATGATAAAGCCGTAGATTGGTCCATCCGGAATTTTGACAGGCTGCGCCATGATGCGCTGGCCCTGCCAAATCATCAGGCCGGCACAAACAGCGGCAAAAGCCCCACCAATAAACAAATCGCGCTTTTCCTGACGTGTGAATGCTGCGTATCGCATGTTTGCAACCAGAATGGCAGCCGCCATCGGAGCAAGCGCAGGAACAGCACGAACCCCGAGTTGAACGGCGATGATAGCGGTCACCAGAAAGCCATACATCCACCAAAATGTGGAATGCTCGGACTTTAGCTGAAAGGTCGGATGGCGGGCAAGGCACGCAACACTGCTTAGAAACACTGCGATGAACAGGACATCCGCGGGCCCAATCGTAACCGAACTGATTAGTTGAACCGTACGTCCACCCCAGCTGCCTAGGCTTGCGGAAGCACCGGCGCCAACGCTGACGGCACTGATAAGCGGTGATCGGGTTTCAAGCAATGCTCTCACGGGACCAACCGTTACGACGACCATGTCAAAAAATGATGCAAAGCCCGCGGCGGCAAGCAATGTATTAGGATGTTTGATAATCCGGCCAATTGCCGTTCCAACAAAGATTGCACCAACTGTACCAAAGAGATTGTTTGCACTAATCTCAAGAAGTGGATGGATGAGTTTTCTCGACTCGGATGCCCACAGAACCGTTAGCATCGGCGCTGACAGGAGGCAACCGGTCAGCAGCAGAAACGTCGTTGATATGCGCAGCTGGGCAGCCGAGCGTGCCATAACAAGGAGACACCCAAGTATGGAAGCCAAATAGACAATTCCGATCAGCGCTGCGGGAACAGTACGTAATGGCGGCAAAAGTATACCTGTACCGCCATTTGAGGCCGCTAAGCTTTCTAGTGCATATCCAAGGTATCGGTTAAGGATAACGAGGATGAACGCAAGCAACGTAGCCCCGACGAGCGACCATATTGCTGATGATTGGGAGGAATTAGTCTGGTTCACCGTGATACTCTAAGTATACTCAACCACAGGGAATCTGTGGCCCGATTGGTCAAAAGATTGCAGGTGCAACCGTTGACCAAAACTGGATGCCTTGGTTTTCATAACCACAGAGCTGTTGAACTTGACTAAAGGTGGAAAATTCAGTGGATCCCTTGCGTATTGTGATCGCAGATGACGAGCCAATCATCCGCATGGACCTGCGGCGAACACTTGAAAACATGGGGCATGTTGTTGTCGGTGAAGCCGGCGACGGCCAACAAGCCCTTGAAATAACCAAGGAGTTAAAGCCGGATATCGCCATTCTGGACATTAAGATGCCAACAATGGATGGTATCGATGCAGCTAAACTGATATCCACGGAAGCCATTGCTCCAGTATTACTCCTGACTGCCTATTCTCAGCGGGACTTAGTTGAGCGTGCACGTGATGCCGGCGTCTTTGCCTACCTTGTCAAACCATTCAAAGAACTTGACCTCATGCCTGCGATTGAGATTGCAATCGCACGCTTTGAGGAGTTTGAAGAGCTCGACCGAGAAGTCAATGACCTTGAAAACAAACTCGATGCCAGAAAGACCGTTGACCGTGCCAAGGGCATTCTCATGGATCAATATGGCCTAAAAGAGCAGGATGCGTTCCGTCGTATCCAGGTCCAGAGCATGAACACCCGCAAAACGATGCGTGAAATCGCTGACGCGATTATTCTCGCAAACAGCGTTTGAGTCAGTAATGGACGGTCCTTCCTCCGAACCCGGCATCGACACAGACAAACTGATTCGCCAGTTGGCAAAGCGCGATAGTGAGCTGATAGAAGCCAAAAAACGTATCCGCCAGCTGGAAGAATCTCTCGATGCAAGAGCTGCTGAGACCGCGGCGCTTCGCCGCATCGCAGAGGCCACTGGCCACGTCGTAAACCCTGATGACCTCCTCCCCCTTATTGCGGAAGTCGCCCTCGAGTCAACAGGCACGGATGCAGCTTACGTCTATCTCTTCAATGAGTCACGCGATTACTTGGTACTGCGGGCAGCTACTGACAAGTCACTGGATGCATCGATGTTTGGGGCCCTCAAGGTAGCCGTAGGTGAAGGCATCACCGGCTGGGTTGCTCGCGAACGAAAGCACGTTGCGATTGCGAGCGAAGCGTGGACCGATGAGCGCTTTCACTTTATAAAGTCCCTTGGTGAAGACCGCTTCCAATCTATTCTCTCAGTTCCCCTCATCTGGCATGGAGATGTTATCGGAGTTGTTAATGTGCAAACCTACGCACCACACAACTACACCAAAACACAGGTTCAGCTCCTGTCAAGCATCGCGTCGCAAGTCGCTGGAGCCATTCAGGCATCCCGCCGCGTCCGAAGCGCTGAAAAACGTGCCAGCCACTTAAGCACAGTTGCCGATGTATCCCGTGCCATTACGGGTGATCTCTACCTCGAAGAGATTTTGCAGCTGGCGGTTGCCGCAACAAGCCGCATCATGTCGTTTCGCGTTGTGTCACTCTCTCTCGTGGATGAAGAAAAGGGTCTCCTGGTCCTAAAGGCTGTGAAAAGCCAAAGTAAGGAGTACCAGAAGCGACCAAATCTCCCACTAACGCAAGGCATCTCAGGCAAAGTCATTGCATCCGGACAGCCGCATACCGTGTTGAACGTTCAGGATGAACCTGACTACGTCCATAGCGCACTGGCTAAACAAGAGGGCTTGACCAGCGTTGCGATGATTCCCCTCAAGGTTCGCGAGCAGGTTACAGGCGTTCTCTCCTGCTATACCGAAAAGCCACATAAGTTCTCGGCATCCGAGCTGGATGTCCTTTGCACGCTTGGAAATCAGGTGGCAGTTGCCATACACAATGCGAACCTGATGGTTAAGGGCGCACTCCTCCAAGAGATGCACCACCGCGTTAAAAACAACCTCCAACAAATCGCATCCCTGCTGCGATTACAACGACACCATTCTGCCGGTAGGTCATCAGCTGAAGTCCTGGATGAAAGTATCAACCGGGTGATGGCCGTCGCGGCTGTGCATGACTTGCTGAGCCGCGATGACTTAGACACCATTGCAATCCGAAAAATTGCCGATTCGATTGTTACTGCGACTCAACAAAGCTTGACATCCCCAACACATCGAATTGATATGTCCGTCGAGGGCCCAGACCTCCGCTTAAACTCAAAGCATGCCAATTCGCTTGCATTGATCATCAACGAAATGGTTCAAAACAGCGTTGAGCATGGT
>CAIRTT010000464.1 GCA_903881535.1 uncultured Armatimonadota bacterium | reverse complement strand
ATGTCAGTCCCCCATTAATGATGTGGCATTATGCCACACAGCATATGTCGACAGGGTGCTCACGTTTTTGACCTGCCACTTTACATAACGTACAAAAACGAGCGATTACTACACTGATTACAATATTTTTTGTGACTATTTGTAGCTACGACGTCGGATGTCCACGCCGCTGATCGGAGACAACAACGTGTTCCCATCGCTCATCTACATCACTCATTTGCGTTCCAAATCTCCCTACTGAGCGTTCGTACTAACTCACCACTCAGAACCTCAACTTCGCTCTCAAGCACATCAGCGGTGTTACTTTGCCCCTCAAGAGCCATCGATGCCTGCACAATCCCGATGACTTCTTCCGCTCGAAGCTTCGCTTGGGAATCGAGTATCTGAGAATAAGTCGTCTCAGGAACGATGGCATAGACAAGCCGACAGCTCATCGCACCAGCCAGCCGCTCAAGTGAGTTAAGGGTAATCGTGCCATCCCGTTCAGACTGTTCAAGCTTTGCGACAGTGGATTGTCTGATGCCTAAGCGATGACCAAGCTGCGCGGCGCTCATCCCTAGGATGTTCCTAACTTCTACAATCCACCCTTTGCCAGGCTTCGGTGGAAGCGATAAGTCAGCGAGGCTGCGGTCAAGCTGTCGCCGGCGAAGCGTATTAATCTGTCCTCGGTTCATTGGTCAACTCTTTTCCTAATTACAGCCTACAAACTATATATTCACATATAAACTACTCCCTATATACGATATTTATTAATGAGTCTCAAAATCTCTTTCAAATACTTAACGCTTAAAATTTCGCGATTACTACACTGATTGCAATATTTTTGTGACGCTTTGTAGCTACGGTGGCTGACGACCACGCCCGCCCCTACGCAGAATTTGTTTCCACCAAAAGCCAAATCGTCAGTAACCAGCCTGCCAACGCGATGCGAGGTGGGATGTTGAGTGCGAGGGCCGGGAGACGAAAGTGTAGCAACCGACAAAAGTGAAGAAAGTGTGTACCGGCGACTTCGGCACGAGCGCGAGGCACCCACCACGCGAGCGAATTGATCGACCGATATCAAATCCGTGACCGCGGACGGACACGGCGGTCCGCCACTACGCGGAGGATTTGTCATTGAACAGGCATTCCAGATTTCGGGCCAAGTCCTGTAGTGGCCCAGCACATTCACGCCCAAATCTAAACCACAACACCTCCCACGCCCATCACCGGGATATCATGACCTACACCACACCCATCCCCAAAGGTCCCCACCATGGACACATTCGACCAAGTCCCTTTCAGCGATATCGAGTTCGCCGATAACCCACAGCCGCGCTGCCCCTGCGTGCTAGTCCTCGACACCTCCGGCTCGATGGGCGGTGCTCCCATCGCTGAGCTAAACCGCGGACTCGACACCCTCCGCGCATCGCTTGAACTCTCCGACCTCGCATCCCAACGCGTCGAACTCGCCCTCATCACCTTCGGACCTGTCCAGCTCGTCAGCGACTTCTCAACCGTCGTCGGCTTCCGCCCAGGCCCACTCCGCGCCGCCGGGCAAACTCCGATGGGCGAAGCCATCGAAAAAGCCATCTCCCTCCTAAAAGACCGCAAACGCCGCTACAACGAAAATGGCATCCCCTACTACCGGCCGTGGATTTTCCTCATCACGGATGGTGGCCCAACCGACAAGTGGACAAACGCCGCAAGCCTCGTCAAAGCTGGTGAAGCCAATAAAGAGTTTCTCTTCTACGCCGTCGGAGTCGAAAATGCGAAATTTGACATCCTCAGGCAAATCTCTGTCCGCGACCCCCTCAAGCTCAAAGGCCTAAGTTTCGACCAGCTCTTTGTCTGGCTGTCAAACTCCTTCACACGCGTCTCCGAAAGCCGCGTCGGGGACAAAATAGCTCTCGAAAACCCCACCGGCCCAAATGGCTGGGCGGAAATCGACTAGCAAATGTCCTGGAAATGGATGGCGGCTAAGGCCACGGGGACATCCCATGTGCGCACCGGGAAAGGCTGCGATGATGCGTACGCCTGCTATCTATCCGGTCCCGACCGCGACTTCCTCGTCGCGATCGCCTGTGATGGCGCCGGAAGCGCATCCTTTGGAAATGTCGGAGCCCAGCGGACCGTGCGGCGCCTCGTCGTCAGCATCCACAACTGGCTTATCGCAAATGCGAGCATCCCACCCGATGCCAACATCCGGAAAATGCTCTCACACGTACAGAATGAGATTGCTGAGCTCGCGATGTGTCGAAGTGCCGAACCCCGTGACTTCGCGACCACCCTCGTCATTGCGATTTGCGGTCCCGAGCAGAGCGCATTTGTGCATGTCGGGGATGGCGCAGCGCTCATCCATCACCCTGAAACGGACATTTGGGAGTGCATCCACTGGCCGCAGCAAGGCGAATACGCCGGGCAGACGGCATTCCTGACAGACACACCTGTGGCTGAAATCGATGTCCAAATCACGGAGGCAGCCTTCGATCAGGTCATCCTGTTCACGGATGGAATGGAGCGCCTCCTCCTCGACTTCAGCACATTGACCGCAAATCAGGCAACATTTGCAAGCCTGACCCGCCCTCTGCAGACCGTTCAATTGAGTGGACATCAGGCAGCCCTCAGTGCATCGCTTCGCGGGCTCCTCGATAGCCCTGCCGTCAACAGTCGCACGGATGATGACAAAACGCTGGTCATCGCCGCCCGAACGCAATGAGCATTAATGCCCGCTGCGCTGGGCAGTTTATTACGCTAACAAACCAGATTGGGTCGGGTGGCGAAGGGGAT
>CAIRTT010000463.1 GCA_903881535.1 uncultured Armatimonadota bacterium | reverse complement strand
TCTTACCTGTCTCCCGCCGGACAGCCTATGCGCGCGCCGAAGCCGCCTTTGTGCGATCGCTCGGTCAAGGGGTGAAAGCTGGCTTACCACTGGGACGCAGTATTGAACTTGCAGCCTCATCGGTCGAAAATGCAGCCCTCCAAGAGCAGGCCCGCACGGCCGCACTGCGGATCAACCGTGGCGAAACCCTTGCGGACACCATCGCTGGCCTGGATTTTTTGTCGCACAATGCCATGGCCAGAATCGCGACAGGCGAGCGGACCGGCACACTTGAAGGAACACTGAAGCAGCTGGCGGACACCGCACAGGCGGCATCAATGGCCGCTGTCGATGGCGACCGGGCATTCCGTACCTGGGGCTCAATTACCGTGACGGTGGTCGCAACCGTGGCTGTAACGATTGTGTTTGGGGTAGCGATGAAAGATGCTATCCTCAAGTTCGGTGATGGATTTGCCGAAGGACTTTAATAGCCGATGCCTACCTATACATACTTAGCGGACACCAAGGAAGGGGAGCGGATGAGCGGCATCATTGATGCGAATTCTCCTGCGCTCGCCGCTGCCTTGCTGCGTCAGCAGGGGATGGTCCCGACCAAAATCCAGACCGCGGCACAGCAGTCATCGCAAACATCCCTCGAATCCGTACGGCCCGCGCAGGTTGTACGCCCCGAGCTGCAACGCAGTCAGCAACGTGTCGCCCCCGATGTAAGAGACCACACAACCGGGCCACGACCATTTACGGTAACGGTGACTCCCATCCTTGATGAGGTTCCACTTCCAGAACTCGCGGCGATGTACCGACAGCTGACATCGCTAATACATGCCGGTGTCCCAATGATGCAGTCCATCGAGGCACTGCGTGGACAGACCCGTAATGGCAAGCTCAAGAGCATTCTTGCCGATGCGGCCACGATGATTTCAAATGGCCAACCCTTATCGGCTGCCATGGAAAAGTATCCGAATACATTTACCCTGATGCAGCGTGAGCTGATACGTGCGGGTGAAATGGGTGGACTCCTTGAGGTGATGTGTTCGCGTCTCGCGCACTACCTCGAGCGGGAAATTGATATTCGGCGCAAGCTGAAGCGGGAAACGCTCAAACCAAAAATCACCCTTGCGATTGCTGGATTGGTTATTTTGATTGTCGGCTGGGCCGGCGCCGGGATGGGGCAGGCTGGCACCGCACTCGTACAATCCAAGCTGATTTTTGCCGGCATCACCGCAGTCATCATCTTTGCACTTTGGTACGCCAGCCGCTTCATCAACCAGTTTCCACGCATTGGGGCATTCCTTGACCGCATCATGATGCTTATTCCGGGACCTGGACGTGTGGCGCAATCCTACGCGACTGCGCGCTTTACCCGTGCCCTTGGTGCGCTCTACTCAGGAGGCGTCCTCCTCCCAACCGCCGTTGACATCGCCGCGCGCGCCTGTGGAAACCGTGGCATTGGGCTCCGGATGGTGGAGTCGGTTCCTATTCTTATGCAAGGCGGAGGCTTGAGCGCGATGCTTGAGAGCACAGGGCTGCTGTCTCCCATCGCCGTCCAGATGGCCAGAACGGGTGAACAAACCGGCTCATTGGACATCATGATGGACAAGGTTGCGGACTACCTCGAATCCGATGCCGACATGAAGGCAAGCCAGTATGCGGTTTATGCGGGTGTCGGGATGCTCCTCCTCGCGGCTGTCATCGTTGGTATCATTGTGATTCAGTTCTACTCAGGCTATTTCACGAATCTGAATAACGTAGGCAGCTAAAAGACACGTATGGCAACCCGGACGCACTACCAGACATTCGAGATCACGCCGACGGCTACCGCGGATGAAATTAAGCGGCGCTATCGTGAGCTCGCTCGAAAGTATCATCCGGATGTCAACGTAAGTGACCCTGGCGCTGCCGGGAAGTTTGCGGCAATCGCGGATGCGTACCGTGTCCTCGGGGATGCCGATGCGCGAGCGACATACGATGCCGAGCTCCTCATGCAAGCGCGGGCTGCACGGCCGACGTCGCCTCCGCAGGCGCAGTCGCAGCGCGGTACGAATGCAGGTGGAGGCCCACGTCCACAGCCACAAAATGTTCAAGCAGCCCACATCGAGTCCGAAAAGTACGCCGAGCTCGCCCGGAAGTGTTACTTTCAGGGCCGCTTTATCGAAGCGAAAGAACATGCAATCCGTTCTCTGTCCTATAACCATCGAAATGTGATGTCGCAAGAAATTATGGGCGATGTGTACATGCAGCAGGGCCGTCTGGATGATGCTGCCAAGCACTACACATTTTGTCTCCAGTTTGACCAATTTAATGGCTCGGCGCGGATGAAACTAGAGCGCCTCCATCGTACGGCAAGCCGCTCAACGCATGTGCATGCATCACAGGGAGGCCGCGGCGGAGGTGGCCACAATGGTGCATTTCTCTCCCGCAAACAACAAAAACTGCAGGCCTTGATCAAGCTGGTCGGTTATTCAGCAGCCATTATGATGATCGGTTTCTGGTACCTCAGCGAGCCACGCTACCCAAGTATGGGTTTAGACTTTGTGAAGTCATGGAGTATCCAGTTTACGTTGATGGCCGTCGCTATTGGTGGGTGGCTTGGGTTGATTCAGTCAGTGACTGGCGATGTTCGACGTTTTGAAGATGAGTTTCTCATTGGAGGCGGGCATGCCGCATCAGGCGGATTTCCAGCCGGACCTGCGCTGATGGTTCTCGGGGTTGTGTTCTATCCGCTCGGGATGCTCTCCCATATTGGTATCACCCTTGTGCAAGATGGCTTCCATCGGTCAATAGGAATGCTTTACGGTACAGTGACGGCAGCAGGGTTGATGCTGGCGGTTTTTGGCGGCGCCAACTTCGGAGAAACACTGGCCTTTGGAGGAAATATCCTTTTCCTCGGGCACATTATCGGCAGACTACTTGGTGACTTCTTCCGCGGCGATTAGACAATCGCTGGGAGCGCTTGCTGTTTTGCATGGAGGGTCAATAAATGGAACTTGAGCACGATAAATGGGTTCAGCCGGATGCGGCAGTTTCCCGCCGAACACTGGTCACTGGCTTGATTGGCGCGGGCTTTGCGCTCGCGGTTTCCCCTGTGGAAGCATCCTATGTGCAGACCAGCCCCGATGGCCTTGATGTCGCCATAAAGACCTTCAAGTGCGCAGATGGCGTGGAAATGAATGTCTACGTTGCGCATCCAAAAGGAGCCAAGAAAGCTCCCGTCATCGTCATCATCCAGGAAATCTTCGGGCTGCATGAGCATATTCAGGATGTCTGCCGCCGCTTTGCAAAGCTCGGTTTCTATGCAGTGGCCCCAAATCTGTATCAACGGCAAGGGGATGCAACCAAGGCCCCGATGAGCTCCATCATGGCTGATATCGTCTCCAAAGTGCCGGATGCGCAGGTGATGTCGGACATCGATGCCCTGATGGACTGGGTTGGTAAGCAAAAGCAGGCGGATGCAAAGAAGGCCGGCATCACGGGCTTCTGCTGGGGTGGACGTGTTGTCTGGCTTGCGTGCGCACACGGAACCCGTTTCAAGGCGGGGGCTGCGTGGTACGGCCGCCTCGATGGAAACCGAACCGCCCTCACGCCAACACAGCCGCTGGATATCGCGACAAAGCTCAAAGCACCTGTATTGGGACTTTATGGAGCAAAGGATGGCGGGATACCGTTGACACAAATCGATGCCATGAAAGCTGTCCTTCCAAAGACGGGAATCTCTGGGGAGTTTGTCGTCTACCCCGAAGCTGGGCATGGATTCCACGCGGATTATCGCCCAAGCTACCGCGCGGATGATGCCGCTGATGGCGTAAAGCGCCTGGTTGCACACTTTGCTAAAAATGGAGTAAAGGCATGATGCTCGGAATCATTACGATGGTTGCGTTGATCGGAACCCTGGGGGCTCAGGGTACACCTGCAACCGCGACCACAGCAGCAACAAAGCAGACATCGTCCGCAGCACCGCAGGCTCCTGCAGTTGCACCGAAGGACGCAGATGTCCTTATCAAGGATGCCCTTGCAGATGCAAAGAAGTCTGGCCGTGTTGTCTTTGTGCGCTTTACAGCAACTTGGTGTGGCTGGTGCCGCCTGATGGAAAAGACATTAGATGAACCAGCGGTACGCGAGCGATTTGATAAGCAGTTCGTCGTTGTTACACTCGATGTCCTTGAGCAAGGCCCAAAGAAACCATTTGAGAATCCAAATGGTGAGAAGTGGCTGAACAGTCTCGGCGGCGCGGGTGGCGGTATTCCATTTTTTGCGACATTGGATGCCAAAGGCAAAAAGCTGATTGACTCCAACTTGATGCCAACTGGGCAAAACAAAAATCTTGGCTGCCCGGCAACCGATGAGGAAGTTAAGCTCTTTGGCGACTACCTCGACAAGTCCGGCAAGAAGCTGTCAGCAAGCGACAAGCAGTTCATTCTTGGCCGCTTTAAGGCAAATGCCCCAAAGAACTGATGTCGAGTTGGTGACGGAGCGGCTACGAATTACTCCCTTCGTGGAGTCAGACACGCTGCACTTTCACGCCTATCGCAACGAACCTGAAACGGCACGCTTCCAGTCTTGGAGCGTGCCGTATTCGCGCAAGGATGCCGACGATTTTATCCTTTGGGCCGCGGATGCAACGCTTGAAGAGTTTTCAGGCAGCTGTCAGTTTGCAATCCGTCTCCGCGATACCGGTGAGCTGATCGGCGACATCGCGATTCTCGGCGACCTCTCAAACGGCCGGCTGGCGATGATTGGCTACACGCTTGCAAACCGTTTTCAAGGGAATGGTTATGCACTTGAGGCTGTTACTGCGATGCTGGACCATGCATTTTGGACATGGAAATTTCATCGCATTGCAGCAGATACCGACCCGCGTAATGCACGCTCAATACGGTTATTGACTCGGCTCGGCTTTCGCCTTGAAGGCCAGATGCTAGAGTGCTATCCGGACACGGATGGCAGCTGGTTGGACAGCCATCTCTATGCCCTTCTTGCGCGTGAGTGGATGGCTGCCCGCGGTTAAAACTACCTCCCGGGTGCGACTTCTGGCTGAATCGCTCGCTTTGCATGCTCAAAGTCCTCGGTTGTGAGGCACTCAGCGCCGCCTTCATCCGTGATACGAACAAGGGCTTCAAGCCCCGCATCGTTTACGAGGGCACGCAAATCTGCACCGCTATAGCCATCCGTGTCAGCGGCCAGCTGCTCAATGTCGACATCCGGTGACAAGAGAACACCCCGTGTGTGCAGCGCAAGGATACTCAGCCGGGAAACCATGTCTGGGGCTGGGATTTCGATTTTTAGAGAGAGTCTGCCGCCGCGGATAACGGCATCATCGAGGAGCTCGGGGCGGTTGGTTGCGCCAACGACGAAGACACCTTGGTTGCCCGAAAGGCCATCGATTTCGTGGAGGAACTGATTCACAATCTTGTCACTGGGCTGGCTGACGCCCCCGGAGCGGTTGGGGACAAGTGCATCTATTTCATCGAGGAAGACAATACTCGGCGCAGCGGCACGCGCTTGCGTGAAGAGATTTGAGACCGCTTTTTCCCCTTCACCAATCCATTTTGAGAAGACATCCGCGGGGCTTGCCGCGAAGAACGAACAGCTTGCCTGGCTCGCGAGGATTTTTGCGATGGTGGTTTTGCCGGTTCCTGGAGGGCCGTAGAGAAGCAGTCCGCTTGGCGGTTCTACACCAAGGCGTCTGGCCTGTTCGGGAGACTCAATCACTTTTTGGATCTGGCGGAGTGTGCGCTTTGTGCGTTCCGGGAGGATGATGTCATCCCAAGTCAGGGGAGAGCCATCCGGCTGGAGCGGAATGAGCGGGACATTAGGTTGCGGGCGTCGTGTTTGCGGACGTGGTGTGGCTGCAGTGGGGCGTGGCTGCTGCGGCCGGCTATCGGCAGGGGCTGCCGCTTGGCCAACATTGGTATCGCTTCGTTCCAGAAGCGTGGCTGCAAGTCGGCGGTAGTCGGCATTTTGGGGTTCAAGTGCGGCGGCAGTGCGTGCTGCTCCAAGGGCTAGTTCCTGGTCGCCGAGGTAACGCAAGGCCTGTGCTCGTCCGTGGTGCGCGGGCGCATATTCAGAATCTAAAGCAAGTGCAGCATCGAATGCACCTAGGGCTTTTTGCATCTCGAGGCGGTATTGCTCAATCCACCCGGTATTACGCGTTGCACGGCTGGCTGCCACGGTGGCAAGGCTCAAAACCGTCATCGCGATATCGACACCGGTGCTCCGCGGCTCGTTCTGTAAATGCATCCCGGCTGGAAGCTGCTTCTCGCCTTTATGCAGGTGGAGGAGGCCGCGGGCGTGCAGGAGGTCTCGTTCGCTCAATGATGCCATTAGAGGTAGTGTATCGGTTGAGAGATGTCAGACGTTCCCGAATGTTATGGAACTTTTTATTGAACATCCACGCCTTGACGTGATAATTTGGGTTTGAATTTTCAGGGTTTCTCCCTGTATTTCAACTGGTTTTGGTAGCGTTGACGAGGCTAGTAGCCGCAACGTGTGCTTTCAGAGAGCTGCCGTTTGGTGCGAGGCAGTAGGCACGTGCGTGTGAATCTCCCCTCTGAGCTGCGGATTGAACATCGCATTGCGATCACTAGGTCTGCCGGGCCGCGCCCGACATAGCGCAACGAGTGGCTGCAACCCTCTGCTTTAGCAGTCGGCAATGTGGCAATTCGGGTGGTACCGCGGGAGTGCGCAGGCAAGTTACAGCCCAGCCTCTCGTCCCGAGTGAGCATGGGACGGGGGCTTTTTTGTTTCCGGACCCACAAATGGGTACGTTGAGAGGTGGCTGTGATGGCGAAAATTAAGAGCACGGGCGCGAAAGCCCTCTTGGAGAGTCTCCGCCGTGAGGGCGTCGAGATAATCTTTGGATATCCTGGCGGTGCGGTTATTCCGCTTTACGATGAAATCTACCACTGCGATTTCCTGCAGCACGTCCTCGTGCGGCACGAGCAGGGCGGCGGGCACATGGCCGAAGGCTATTCCCACGCCACAGGCAAAGTTGGTGTGTGTATTGGGACATCCGGTCCAGGGGCAACCAACCTCGTGACCGCAATCTGCGATGCGATGATGGACTCAATCCCGATGGTCGCCATCACCGGACAGGTCCGCACAGAAGTCATCGGAAAAGATGCGTTCCAGGAAGCAGACATCACCGGAATTACGATGCCCATCACTAAGCATAACTGGCTTGTGAAAAATGTCAATGACCTCCCACGTGTGATGCACGAAGCGTTTCATATCGCGCGCTCCGGGCGTCCGGGGCCAGTTCTCGTTGATGTCCCTGTTGATGTCTTCCGCGCCATCGTGGAATACGATCCGGATGAGGTCCAGAACATCGAGATTTCCAGCTTCAAGTCTGACTTTAAGGTTCACAAGGTTCAGGTCAAGCGTGCTGCAGAGCTGATCGCACAGGCAAAGAAACCCGTCCTCTATGTCGGTGGTGGTGCCAAAGCGGCTGGTGCTGAGCACCTCGTGCAGGCTCTCGCACACAAGACCGGCTTCCCTGTGACGACAACCCTGCATGGCCTCGGGACGTTTCCTGAAAACGATCCGCTCTCGCTCGGGATGCTTGGGATGCACGGAACAGCCTACGCAAACCTTGCGGTGGAACACTGTGACTTGCTGATTGCCATTGGCGCCCGCTTCGATGACCGCGTCACCGGAAAAGTCAGCGCCTTTGCGCAGAACGCCAAGGTCATTCACTTTGACATCGATCCAGGAGAAATCAACAAGGTTCGTCGCGCGGATGTCAGCATCGTCGGAAACTGTGCAGAGGCGCTCGAAGCGTTGTTGCCATTAGTGGATGAAACCCAAGACATCAGTGAGTGGCGCGCTGAGCTCGATGCATGGCGTGTCGATATGCCGCTTGAGTTCAACGATGGCGCACAAGATGGAACCCTACATGCGGAATGGGTTATCCGTGAAATCGCACGCTTGACAGACCGTAATGTGGTTGTCACCACCGATGTCGGCCAGCACCAAATGTGGGCTGCGCAGCACTTCGGGATGCGCTCGCCGCGCCAGTTCATCACCAGTGGTGGCCTTGGCACGATGGGCTTTGGCCTCCCTGCTGCGATTGGCGCTAGCTTTGGCGTTGGTCCTGACAAGGATGTTTGGTGCATCTCCGGTGATGGCTCCTTCCAAATGTGTATCCAAGAGCTCATCGTTGCGACCATTTATAAGCTGCCTGTGAAGATTGCCATCTTGAACAACACCTTCCTCGGGATGGTTCGTCAGTGGCAGGAAATGTTCTGGCAGAAGCACTATTCGAGTGTTGACATGGAGCGCGCTCCGGACTTCGTCCTGGTCGCCGAAGCGTATGGCATGCTCGGACTTCGCTGTGACAACGTCGCGGATGTCGAAGCGACAATCCGTAAGGCGATGGAAACTGAGGGGCCTGTCCTCATGGACTTCCGTGTGGTCAAGGAGACAAATGTCTACCCGATGATTCCATCCGGGCAGACCGTTGGTGACATGATTGTACGCAAGCCACGGCAGATTGAAGAGCCTGAGAGCACCTGTCACTATGAGCCCCGGGACACCCGGATGCCGGTTGTTGACGAAGTGGTGGATGTCGCCCGCTAATGGCTGAAGGTGCCCAAGGTGTCCATTTCATAGCAACGCCTGCAGCTACCAATGCTGTGCTCATCCAGGATGATGCGCAAACGTGGTGGCTGCTGGATCCCGGCTGTGCGATAGACACATGGGTGGTTCATAAGGCTGTTTGTGGTGTGTTAGGCGATGTAAAGCCAACGGGCATTATTTTGTCGCATGGACATGGTCACGTGGCGGGAGCGGCTGGAGAACTGGCTGCGGAGTGGGGCTGTCCTGTGTACTGTTCGGCTGCGGAAGCACCGATGGTCCACGGGGTCATCTCTTATCCACCCGTTGATACCACCTGTCATGGCATCGCAAGTGTTACTGCGAGGTTTCGGAAGGAGCCGCAAGCGGCTGCACTACCGGATGCAGTGACACTGGACAGCGACTGCCCGATGCAAGGTTGGGAGCTTCTCGCGCTTCCCGGTCATACACCGGGGAGTATTGGGTTTTTCCGTGCATCGGATGGGGTTTTGCTCGCAGGGGATGCCTTGTCGACCATCGATTGGGATCAAATGATCCCGATGTGGCGGCAGACAAAGCAGCTCCGGATGCCACCAAACATCGACACATTGGACTGGGTTGCGGTTCGTCGTTCCTTGCGACTGATTGCATCCCGGAAGCCTGAGATGGTTATTCCTGCACACGGACACCCGCTGCTCGAATGTGAAAAGGGTGTGCCGGATGAAGCCTGGCACCTTGCTGAAGTTGGAATTGTTTCCCGAAAGGGTCGGTATGTTGCGGATCCGGCGGTGCTGCGAAGTGACAACACATGGCAGCTTTATGATCCCATCCCTGACCCTGTCGGCGATATTGGAAAATGGGTGGTGCTCGCGGGCATCGCTGTTTATCTGTTTTTGATAGTCCGCCTTTGGTAGGCGGTAAGGAGTAAAAGATATGGCTACTGCAATCGCAGCGCAGACGCATACCATCACCGTGCTGGTCGATAACCGCCCCGGTGTGCTTGCCCGCGTCTCCGGATTGTTTGCACGCCGCGGCTACAATATCGAGTCGCTAACCGTGAGCATCACGGACAATCCAAACATGTCCCGCATGACAATTGTCGTCGCTGGGGATGCCGATACGCTTGAGCAGATCACCAAGCAGCTGCACAAGCTGATTGATGTTCATAAGGTGTTTGATTACCTCGATACCCCGATGCTCGAGCGGGAGCTGGTGTTGCTCAAGGTTCAGTCCGAGCCGGAGCGCCGCGCAGAGATTCTCCAGCTGGTTGAGATTTTCCGTGGAAAGGTTGTTGATATTGCTGAACGCGCGATGGTGATTGAAGTCACGGGTGGCGGCGACAAGATTGACTCCTTTGAGAAGCAAATGGAGCCATTTGGTATCCGTGAGCTGGTGCGTACCGGGCGTATCGCAATGATGCGCGGTTCGAGGACGGTCTAACAAACCATGAAGGAGATGATCACTCGTCCGCAGGCAAACATGCTGATTCTGGGGCTTTGTGCCATCGGAGCTGTGTTGGCGCTGCTTGGCTGGAAGGTATTCCGTTCACGGGAACTGACCGGCTACGGGGTGATTCTGATTCTGACAGAACCGTTGTGGCTGATCTACAACGTGATTGAGGATGCTTTTGGCCTCGACTCGATTAAGGCATTGCTCATCAACGCGGCGTTGTTCATTGCACTCGGATTTGCCGGGCGGGTCGCTTGGATTAAGTGGGTGGGGACATCGTTTATGGATGATGAACCCGATCAAAGTGTTGGAGTTTCCGAAGTTGATGTCATGGAGGACAGTGATGCAGCGGCAGTTTGATGAAGCTGCGCACCGTGTGGAAGCGCGTCTGCGTGACTTGCGTCAGCTGGTCGCCGGACTTCCTATTTTGATGGACACACATGAGGAAATGTTATCGATGTTGGTTGCCCAGCTGGATGCGATTGAAAATGCATCCACAGAGCTGCGCCACCAGCTACTTGCCGCTGGTGGCGAGTGGCAACCATCCGGTCTGTCCACAATACGGATGAAGGCGGATGACTTACGGGCTGCTCTTGTTGCATCCGACTACCTGGCGGTGGACGAGAATTAGCTTTTGCCGGCGTGACCCGGCGTAATCTTGGTAAGGAGTTAGGTATATGGCAGTTAAGGTTTACTACGATGCGGATGCATCCTTCGATGCGTTCCGTGGCAAGACACTGGCAGTGGTTGGGTATGGCTCACAGGGTCATGCACATGCGCAGAATCTGCGTGACTCAGGGCAGAATGTGATTGTTGGACTGCGTCCAGGCAAGAGCTGGGACAAGGCCGTCGAGGATGGCTTTGAAGTTGTAACGGTTACGGAAGCCGCACAGCGCGCTGATGTCATCATGATCCTCGTCAACGATGAGTTTCAGGCTGCCGTTTATGCCGGTGAGATTGCTCCTGGTCTGACCGCTGGAAAAGCAATTGCATTCGGCCATGGATTTAATATCCACTTTGGACAGATTGTTCCACCAAAGGATGTCGATGTCTTTATGTGTGCCCCTAAGGGCCCTGGGCATTTGGTCCGCCGCGTGTTCGCGGATGGCAAGGGTGTTCCCTGTCTGGTCGCAGTACATCAGAACGCAACCGGAGAAGCGCTCAAGGTTGCACTGGCTTGGGCTAAAGGCGTTGGCGGCACACGTGCTGGCGTCCTCGAAACCACCTTCCAGGAAGAGACCGAGACCGACCTCTTCGGCGAGCAGGCTGTTCTCTGTGGTGGTGCAACAGCACTGGTCAAAGCTGGATTTGAGACGCTGGTTGAAGCGGGCTACCAGCCTGAAATCGCGTACTTCGAGTGCCTTCATGAGCTGAAGTTGATTGTTGACCTGATGTATGAAGCGGGTATTGCAGGAATGCGCTACTCCATTTCCGACACGGCGCAGTTTGGCGACATGACCCGTGGCCCACGTATTGTCAATGACGATACCAAGAAGGAAATGAAGAAGATTCTGGATGAGATTCAGACTGGAACCTTCGCAAAGGAGTGGATTCTTGAGAACCGTGCAGGGCGTCCAACGTTTAATGCATTGGCCAAGCGGGATGACAATCACCTCCTCGAGCAGGTTGGTAAAGAGCTTCGCTCGATGATGAGCTGGGTGAATCAACGCCAGAATGCACTTGTCGCAGCGCCTGTTGTACAAAAGGCGCAAATCGAGCTGTGAGTGAACCAACCGATGGGCAGACTAAGCCCGTAGCTGCCCCTGCCCGTCGGTTACCATCGTCCGGGTTGAATCCAGATCAGTCATGTTTCGGCTGTCTGATCTGGATTGGTATTTTGATTGTCACCTTCGGCACTTGGGGAACCGTGTACTACTTCATGAACCCCGAGTTTCATCCTGAAAAGAACAATCCGGTCATCAAGAACATGGGGCGCTAAGCGCCCCTTGTTTGTTTTTACGCCCGTCAAAATTCATGGTGTAGCGTTTGTAGTGTTCACTGAGTGGACTGACTCGTAGCGTTGCTATGCGGATCTCGATTGCGACATGCTGATGGCCGCATCCCACCTTGAAGGCATTCGTGATCTGTGCCAAACTGCGAACAACTGAACGCAAGTCTAACTTCATATTAATCGACAACTCGGTAGAATAAACACATGATTGACCTCTCCTCGGATACCGCTACACGGCCATCGGATGCGATGCGCGATGCCATCCACAAAGCCCCTGTCGGGGATGACCAGCGCGGTGAGGATCCAACCGTCAATGCCCTTCAGGACCTTGGGTGTGAGCTCCTCGGAAAAGAAGCCGCACTGTTTCTCCCTAGCTCCACACAGGCAAACCAGATTGCTATTCGGATACAGACACGCCCCGGGGATGAGGTGATCTGCAGCGAGAACTGCCATATTCAAAAATATGAAAGTGGTGGGCCTGCTGTCCTCAGTGGTGTTCTCCTAAGACCTCTTCACGCGCCACGGGGGATTTTCACGGCAGCCCAGCTCATATCCGCAATCAACCCTGAGATGCCACACGCACCTCCATCACGGATGGTTTGCATCGAAAACACACACAACTATGCCGGTGGCATTGTTTGGGATGAAGCAGCTGTCCGCGCGGTTACGGATACGGCAGAACAATACGGGCTCGCCACACACCTCGATGGTGCCCGTCTGGTAAATGCAGCCGTCGCTCGTGGCTGTGACCTCGCAGAAATTGCCGCTCCCTTTCAAACCGTAACCCTCTGCCTCTCGAAAGGCCTCGGTGCTCCCGCCGGTGCGCTCCTCCTTGGTCCGCAGGCATTAATCAATGAAGCACGTCGTTGGAAGCATGTGTTCGGTGGGGCGATGCGCCAGGCTGGCATCCTTGCCGCAGGCGGTCTCCACGCACTTCAACACCACCTCCCCGACATAGAAGTTGATCACGCCAATGCTCAGGCTCTCGCGGAAGTGCTGCATTCCATCCCGGGTATTCGCTTGGATCCATGGCCGGAGACCAATATTGTGTTCTTCGACATCACTGATACGGGGATCAGTGGAACGGATGCGATGGCGCGTCTGCAACAAAATGGCGTTCGTGCGAGCGGAATGGGGGCCACACGCCTCCGGTTCGTCACGCATAGAGACATCAGCACCGCTGACATCCATAAGGCTGGGGCAGCCATCAGAGCTGCATTCACGCCTTAGATCGGTCGTTAGTGGTTACTTAAGCGCGGCCAGGATATCTTTGCCGATCAAGAACCAGATTCCAGAAATGCCGGCAAACGTTAGCGCCAGGGCTTCGAAGCGCCCCTGGTCTATTTTCTGGGCAATCTTCCGACCCACGAAACCACCGGCGATTGCAGCAGGGAACAACATCGCGCTCTGGCCCGCCGAGTGCAGCGTGATCGTTCCTCCGTAAATCCCAAATGGCACCTTTACCCAGTTCAGGCAGAAGAAGTACCATGCACTCGTTCCTAGAAATGTAAGCTTCGGGAGCCGCATCGCGATCAGGTAAAGGTTCATCACCGGACCTGCTGCGTTCGCTACCATCGTCGTAAATCCCGCGATGAGTCCCACAAAACCAGCTGACCACGCCGGCAAAG
>CAIRTT010000462.1 GCA_903881535.1 uncultured Armatimonadota bacterium | reverse complement strand
GGACGGTGGATTATCATCGCGACCACCGGTACACAGCGCAGCTGGTTGTGGATGCCACCTATATGCTGACGGTTCCCATGATGTGTCCTGATACGCCATTTCTGACCCGGATGCCGGTTATTGCGCACTGGTTCGATGTCTTCACAGAGCACGGCGCTTTTGTTTCTGAGATTGCTGTTCCGATTGATGATGTGTTTGAGCAGAAGGTGGATGCGATTGCGTGCCACATTTCCCAGCTCTTTGAGTGGCTTCCGTACAATGCCGGGCAGCTTGACAGCGTGCCAAGCGATGATGCAACCCGGTGTGAACGCCTCCGCGAGCAGCTGCTTGCGCGGGCTGCCGTGCGTACGGTGGCTTCCAAAGATGCGCGCTTACACGGTGATCGCTCGGCCGTTTCGGTTGAGGCGTACTGCATTTGCGAATATGGACGACGCCCATCGGATGGTGAACTAAGCGTTCTCTTTACGATTGATGCATCATCACCGCTGATACACTGATGCTTCTGAAAGGGTCTAAATGATGTTCGAAAAGTGGCAAAAATTGTTCAATGGGCGTGATCTCAAGGATTGGACGCCGAAGATTGTCGGGTCACCGGCAGGCGTCAATTTTGGCGACACCTTCCGTGTTGAGAACGGCATGATCTCTGTTCGTTACGACCAATACGGCGGAAAATTCAATGAGCGCTTTGGGCACTTGTTTTACAAGACCCAGTTCAGCCATTACCGTGTTCGTGCTGAATACCGCTTTGTCGGTCAGCAGCTCCCGGATGGTCCCGGTTGGGCAACCCGAAACTCCGGCCTGATGCTGCATGGCCAGACCCCAGAATCGATGACCCTCACGCAAGACTTCCCATGCTCAATCGAAGTCCAGCTGCTTGGTGGTCTCAGTAACGGTAAGCGAAGCACAGCCAACCTCTGCACCCCGGGCACCAACGTGGTGATGAAGGGCAAGCTGTTTACACCGCACTGTACCGATTCGTCATCCGATACCTTTGATGGTGACCAGTGGGTGACCTGTGAAGTGGAAGTGCTCGGATCCGAGTCCATCAAGCACTACATCAATGGCAAACTTGTCCTCGAATACACACAGCCGCAGATTGATGAGCGCGATGCCATTTCGAAGTCCGCATGGACTCCTGGGAAGTCAAAGATTCTCGAGCGTGGAACCATCTCTCTGCAAAGCGAGAGCCATCCTGTGGATTTCCGTAAAGTAGAAATCCTCGATCTTAGCCGCGGACGTAAGTAGCGCTCGCTAGCGCATCGGGACCGGCATTGGGCCGGAAGGTGCAGTACGGAGCATCGAAGCGATGTCGGATTTAAAAGACATCAACAGATTCAACCCGGTCGCCGCTTCAATTGCGGCGGCCGTTGTTGTGTATGCCTGCCAGCTTTTATCAGTGATGTCAGGGCGGTTCGGCACCCTAATGACGAGCAGCTGGCAATGTGCATCAACATCGTTTGCTGAGCTGATTCCCGGTGGGCTTACCAAAACCGCTTTCCACAATGCATCCGGGATGCGAATAGAAGACTTTGGCACCATTCGTGGATGGAGGTCATCGACCATCGTCCCGGCGATGACATGGCAGACAAAGCCTTGCTTCACGAGGCCGCGACAGTGCTGTTCAAAGTCTTGCCACGGGCCATTCGTAACCGCAACGTAGCTTGGAACCACATTGGTCATCAGGTAGGTCGATTGCTGCGCGGTTCTGTCCGCTAAGCGGTCCTGTGGTGGGCAGAGCTGGAGTGGAATTAGTTTTGCATCGATGATCTCATCGGCTGTCCCAAGCCACTCCGGTCCGCCTGCGCGGTTATCCTCTGTTAGCTGACGTGGCATCAGCGGACGGCCCTTTAGATCCTGTTCGGTTAGATCCCAGGCCACCCAGTTGGCGGTGCGACGTTGGCCTGAGTAGGAAATCGTAAGTCCAGGATGTTCGAGGAGCGTATGCCGATGTTCATGGTCATCCGGGGTTGCGCCGTCAGGATTACCAAAAAAGGGCACACCTTTCGCTGTCGGTGTACTCCCGGATGCAGATAAGTCCGGGCGGTCACGCATATAGCTCATCATCCTTGGGTCCGCTCGGCGGGCCAGCTTGGATGCGGTTTCATCATCAATCACCGATGACAATGGTTGGATGAATTCCGACGTTCGGGTTTCATTGACGGGAAGGGCTTCCATCGGGAGCGGCTTCTCTTCCACGGATGCTGATGGAGTCAAGATGCGGTCGCGCAAAATGGTTCCCCCGATACCGAGCACAAGCGCACCCACTCCCAACAGCATTGGGAGCTGCATTTGACGCCGCTTGAGTTTCGATATGGGGGTCATCATTTGTTGCTAGTGTGTTACATCCACGCCATCCGGGGCAAGCGCGTGGGTAGCAACCTTAAGGGCAGCAACGCCAGCATCTGATGTTGCTTCCATGTAGGCGCGCAACAATGGCTCGGTGCCGCTTGCGCGAAACAGTAGCCAAGAATTGTCATCGAGGAGGAACTTGACACCATCCGCCTTGTTGACAGAGATAACCTTGCGGCCTGCAACTTCTGATGGCGGCGTATCGCGGAGTCTATCCATAAGCGCGACCTTGCTGGCTTCCGGCACTCGCAGGTCGATACGTGTTGCGATAAAGGTTCCGAGCTGCTCACGGAGCTCAGCAAGAATGGAGCCTGGTGTTCGTCCCGTTTTGGCAACCATTTCGGTGATGACGAGGTCTGCAACAATGCCATCCTTTTCCGGGATATGACCACGTACGGAAAGCCCGCCAGATTCTTCACCACCCATGATGGCATCGTGTTGCTTCATCATCGCGCCGACCCACTTGAAGCCGACGGGCGTTTCAATGATCTCGACGCCCATTTGGCGCGCGATGGCATCGATGCGTCCGCTGGTTGCAACAGAGCGCACGATGGCGCCGCTGCCCATCCGCTGTGC
>CAIRTT010000461.1 GCA_903881535.1 uncultured Armatimonadota bacterium | reverse complement strand
TGATGCTTCGAAAGTGGTCACGAAACGCTGCGCCACCGCCGCGCTCGACAACGATGCAGATCTCTTCAATACCGCTTGCGATGCACTCTTCGATAATCATTTGGATGGTGGGTTTAACCAGGCCATCCTGATCGATGATGGGGAGCATTTCCTTTTGGATGGCGCGGGTGGCAGGGAACATTCGGGTTCCGCGGCCAGCGGCAGTGATAACAGCTTTTCGTACTCGCATGGGATTTAGTTTAACCCGGGAGGTTGTGCGGTAGTCGACACAGTGCCTGTGGATAGGATTAAAGTGAAAACGTGTCTGCTGGCTACGGTAGATGTTTTCTACCAACAGTAGTGAAGAAAAAACACCACCAGCTCTACACACGCGGGTGGTGTTTCCAAAGTCCGCAAAGCGCAGCTCTAATCCTTAATTTTCAGCAAATGGCGAACCATACGACGACGCTTATGGCGAAACAGAAATCGTCAAGCACAAAGAAAAGAAAAAACACCACCCATCGCAGGTGCAACAGGTGGTGCCTCCTCTGTAAGAAAAACAATGTCTACTCTTTATTCTTGAGCAAGTGCCGAATCAAAACGTAACGCTGATCTGTAAGCTGGTATCAAATCCCACAAGAAAAAGAAAAACACCACCCCGTTTGAATAATCGAGGTGATGTTTTCAAGCAACTATAAAGTCAGATTTACTCTTTAATCTTGAGCAAATGGCGAACCATACGACCAAACTTATCCTTTGGGCGATCCTTAGGATCAAACCCGACCGCTCCGTAGCGCGTCTTGCCATCCTGATCAATCAAAATACTCACAGGGATGGACTGAAGGCCACCAAGTTCCTCACCGAGCTCAGGACCTGCCATCGCAATCGGGTAGTTCAGCTTGCGGTCCTTGACCATCGCACGAACCTTGGATTCTTCATCATTCCAAGCAAGCCCGACAATCGTAAAGCCCTTGTCGCCGTACTTTTCCTGAAGCTCAATCAAATCCGGAAATTCAGCCTGACATGGACCACACCACGATGCCCAGACATTGAGGAGAACAACCTTGCCCTTCAATGACTCATTCGTGACTGTCTTTCCATCAAGCGTGGTCACAGAGTAAGTCGGGCCAGCCGTGGCTTCGTAGCCTTCGAAGACAGCCGAAGATGGTTTGTTCGTTATCAGAATAATCCCAAAAAAGAGAATTGCGCAAATCGCAATCCACGCTACGGGAGGGATGCTTGAAAAACGTCGCATGCGCCGGTTCCTTTCACGGAGCGGACCGCACTGCATGCGTCGAATAGCCAAGGTCGGACTCGAACCGACACGCTTTCGCATCCGCTTTTGAGGCGGACGTGTCTACCATTTCACCACTTGGCCACACGACGGAATGTGCATACAGCTACGCACGCACCGGTGCAAGTATAGCCTGATGGTTTGACATCGGCAAGATGACCGGTACCTCCGTATACTGGGATATTGCCCTGATGTGTGCGAGGATGACATCGAAATGCGTGTGATTGCCACGGCCCCAGGCCGCTGCGGAGTGCTTGGTAACCCTACCGATATGTATGGCGGCAGCGTTCTTAGCTGCTCCCTCTCCGAGCGCGCGACTGCCATTTTGGAATCCGCGGATGTCATCACCCTCCAGGCGGATGGCGGTGCTGTCTCACAAATCATCCGCACACCCGATGACCTTGAGCCTAAAGGTGACCGTCTTGACTTGGCAAAAGCCGTCCTACGCGGGATGAATATCGCCATCCCACCCGCAGGTCAAGGTTTTACACTAACAACCCACACAGATATCCCGATGCAAGCTGGTCTCGCCGGCTCAACCGCACTCATGGCTGCGGTTTATGGTGCGCTGACTGCTCGGAAAACGATGGTCAAACACAGCATCGCCGAAGCAATCCGCAACATTGAATACAACCAGCTCGGTG
>CAIRTT010000460.1 GCA_903881535.1 uncultured Armatimonadota bacterium | reverse complement strand
TACATCCGGTAACACAAAGCCGGCAGGATCCAAGGAGTAAGAAATGTCCACTGTCGAAGAGGTTATTGAAGTAACAGTATTACGCCAGGCAGATGCCACATCAGCTCCATATGAGGAAGTTTTTCTTGTGCCTTATAAGCTGAGAATGAATGTCATCAGCGTGTTGATGGAAATACGGCTGAACCCGGTGAACAGCAAGGGACAGACAGTCGCACCGGTAGCTTGGGACCATGCTTGCTTAGAAGAGGTTTGTGGCAGCTGTACTATCCGTGTGAATGGACGTGTCCGCCAAGCATGCTCATCCCTTGTTGACAAAGTTGCGACCGTTGGTACGAATGGTACACGTCGGAAGCTTTATCTTGCCCCGATGAGCAAATTCCCGTGTGTTCGTGACCTCGTCGTGGACCGCTCGAAAATGTTCGAGAACCTCAAGAAAATTCAAGCGTGGATTCCTATCGATGGAACCTATGATTTGGGACCTGGTCCCCGGATGAGTCAAAAGGAGCAAGAGCTCGCCTATGACTTTGCCCGGTGTATGTCCTGCGGATCGTGTCTTGAAGCTTGTCCGCAGGTTTCGATGAAGTCCAACTTCATCGGTCCAGCCGCGATTGGTCAGGTTCGCCTGTTCAACTCACATCCAACAGGCAAAATGAACAAAGATGAACGGCTTGAAGCGATTTCCGACTCGGATGGAATTGCAAGCTGTGGAAATGCACAAAACTGTGTTCAGGTATGTCCGAAAGAGATACCTCTCACGCGTGCAATCGCGGAACTAAACCGTGACACAACGGTCTACCGAATCAAGAAGTGGCTCGGAAAGTAACCGGCATACCTACACTTGACCGCACCTTTTGGTGCGGTCTTTTTTTGTCAGGTGCATCAACGGTATCGTTGGGCTATAACGGTTTATGTCACGCTTGAAAAGTCGTCTTGTTCTAGCATCTATGCTCGCACTCATTGTCGGGCTTGCCGCATCCACTGGCACTTGGTCGCAGACGCCAACCATCGCCCTAGACCCAGAGAAAGTCACTTTCTTCGAGAACAGTGTGCGACCGGTCTTTGCCGAATCCTGTATCACTTGCCACACGGAAGGGAATGCTGGGGGTGGACTTCGACTTGACAAAGCCATTACAGCGGAACAAGCAACGTCGATTGTAAACCGCATTCAGGGCATCGGTGGTAATCGTATGCCTCAAGGGGCTGCACCACTCAAGGCAGACAAGCTCAAGGCGCTTATTACGTGGCAGAAAAATGGCGCGATTTGGCCCAGTGGAAAGCCCTCCATCGATGGCAACCTCTGGTCGCTAAAGCCAGTAAAGCTTCCCTCGATTCCAACAAATGTACCGGTAGGTTGGAGCGGGTCCATCGATGCGCTGATTGCCTCTGACTTCACAAAAAAAGGCATTAAGCCAGCCCCGATTATCGACCGTGCAACCCTCATCAAGCGTGCGAGCATGACAGTAACGGGTCTGCCTCCGACGTATGCTCAGGTGAGGGCGTTTGTTCAGAACAAGTCGCCGAAAGCGTATAGCGACTTAGTTGATTCACTTTTGGCATCCCCAGCATTCGGCGAACGGATGGCCCGGCAGTGGATGGACATCGCACGCTACGCCGACACCAAGGGGTACGTGTTTGTCGAGGATAGAAACTATCCCAATGCCTACACATACCGTGACTGGCTAATCAATTCATTCAATAGCGACCTCCCCTATGATCAGTTCGTAATCCAGCAGCTTGCCGCAGACAAAGTAGTAACGGAAGACAAACGTCCGCTGGCTGCTATGGGCTTCCTCACGATTGGTAGACGGTTTCTAAACGCGGAAAATGACATCATTGGAGACCGTATTGATGTCGTTACCCGAGGATTTCTGGGCTTAACCGTTCAGTGTGCACGCTGCCATGACCACAAGTTTGATCCGATACCAACGCGGGATTACTATTCTCTGTACTCTGTCTTCGCATCGTCGCAGGAAGCAACATTACCGATTTCCGAAAAATCAGTGAGTGATCCCTGGAATGCGTATAACGCGAAGCTATCTGCACTAAAGAATGACCGCGATACGTCCATCAAACGAGCTATTACAAGATTACGCAGCGTGGTCGTTTCCAGCCCCGACAAGCTTTTGCCTAAGGTGAAGGAAGCTCTCCAACTGACAAGACTCGATGACCTTCCATCGCCAGACCGTCTCAAAACAATGATGCAATCCTTCGAGCCTGAAGAAGCGACCAATTACGAGAGATTGCTTTCTGAGATAGCAACCATGGAGAAGTCCACGCCAGCATCCCCGGAATTCGCGATGGCAATGACGGACAAAGCATCCCCCACTACGGTCAATGTTCACAAACGCGGTAACCCTGGTATTGCGGGAGAGCCAGCCCCACGGCAGTTTCTGCAGTGCATCGCAGGCGAGCAACGCCCCGAATGGAAGGATTCCTCAGGACGGCTTGATCTGGCAAAGTCCATCGCCGATGTCAATAATCCCCTGACAGCCCGTGTCTACGTAAACAGGATTTGGATGAACTTGTTTGGCAAGGGAATCGTTCGAACACCTAGTGATTTTGGTAAACAGGGAGAAAAACCAACCAATGGACCTCTCCTCGACTATCTTGCGTACACATTTATGCACACAGATGGCTGGTCTACCAAAAAGTTAATCAAGCGAATCCTCTTGAGCCGGGCATTTATGGGTTCAAGTGACATCTCACCTGATGTGGCCATAAAGGACCCTGAAAATCGGACATTTAGTCATCAGAATCGCCGCCGCTACGACATGGAACAGCTTCGGGATGCGCTTCTCTTTTCATCCAGCAAACTTGCGACAACACGCGTTGGTGGCAAGAGTGAAGAACTCTGGGAAAAGGGTTACACCGCAAGGCGAGCCGTTTATGGCTTTATCGAGCGACAGAACTTGCCCTTGACGTTCAAGACACTTGACTTTGCCAGTCCAGATGCATCCAGCCCAATGCGTTTTGTGACAACCGTGCCCCAGCAGGCGTTGTTCATGATGAACAGTCCCCTTGTGACAGACCAAGCACGTGCGATTGCAAAAGCTGTTGAGCAGAGCGGTCCGAGCACAGGGACAAAAGCGATCAACGCTGCGTTCAGAAATGTACTTGGAAGGGATGCATCCCCAAGCGAATTGCATATTGGAACTTCGTTTCTCTCCAAACCTGAGGATTCATCTGATGTACTTACAGATGGTCCATGGGTGATGGGCTACGGTTCGATTAGCCTGACGCTTGATCGCGTTACAGGGTTCAAGAAACTGCCAACACTCGTCAATGGTACGTACCAAGCGGGAACCGTTATCCCAGACAAAGACCTTGGTTGGGTATTGCTCACCAAGGATGGCGGGCACCCGGGTTCAAAGGATGTGATGAGCATCCGGCGCTTCATTGCTCCAATCACTGGAACATACCAAATCGCTGGAGTGATTTCGCATGGGAATACACAGGGGGATGGAATCGTAGCGCGGATTGTCTCCTCGAAAAAGGGAACACTTGGCCAGTGGACCGTATATAACACCGCTGTAACGCCAAAGGTGGATGACATCTCACTGACAAAAGGCGAGCAGCTTGACTTCGTCGTTGACTGTGGCGTATCACCGGACTTTGATGGCTATGCTTGGTCACCATCCCTAAAATTGGTGGATACAGGCTTGCCGAAGGGACAGAAGCGAAGTTGGCTGACAGCAGATGCGTTTTCTGACATTACAGGGCCTAATCCACTGACCCGTTTAGAGCAGTTTGTGCACGCACTAATGATGTCGAACGAATTTGTAACGATCGACTGATGAATTCCAGAGACTCTTATGAACAACAATTCCAAATATAATCATCAGCAAGATTTCGCAGATGTCTTTCTATCGAGGCGTGATTTGCTCAGCCGGATGGGAAATGGCTTTGCGGGGATGTCATTGGCATCGATGCTTGCGCAGGAAGCAAAGGCCCAAGAAGCCCGGAAGGCTGTACAAAAGCCCTTGCCAGCGCCATCATCACAGCGCTCTGGAAACCCGCTGATTGCCAAAGCGCCCCCGCTCTCAGCCAAGGCAAAGCGCGTCATCTTCCTGTTCATGAATGGCGGCCCAAGCCATGTTGACACTTGGGACCCTAAGCCTCAACTAACGGCTTATGCTGGAAAGACACTCCCCATCGCCAATCTGGCTACCGAACGCAAAACTGGCGTTGGCTTGGCATCCCCTTTTAAGTTCAAACGCTTCGGTCAGTCTGGACTTGAAGTCAGTGAGCTCTTTGAAAAGACGGCCCAATTTGCAGATGAGATGTGCGTAATCCGCTCAATGCACGCTGATGTTCCTAATCACGAACCATCTTTGCTTCTGATGAACTGCGGCGAGGCTCGTCAGGTGCGCCCGAGCTTTGGGAGTTGGACACTGTATGGCTTAGGGACTGAGAATCAGAATCTTCCTGGGTTTATCGCGATGTGTCCTGGTGGTTATCCTATTCAAGAAACGCAGAACTGGCAGGCTGGTTTCCTTCCAGGAATCTTTGCAGGCACTTATATCGACCCAAATCACCGGGAAATCGAGAAAATCGTCGAACATATCAGGAATCGCAATACAACTCCGAAGCAACAACGGGAACAGCTCGATGTCCTCCGTTCGCTAAACAAAACACATTCGGCATCGAGAGGACTTGATCAACAGCTTGAATCGCGGATTCAAAGTTTTGAGCTTGGCTTCCGGATGCAGACCGAGGCATCCGATGCGTTCGATACGGACAATGAGTCTGAAGCCACCCGCGAGCGCTACGGTAAGGGTAACTTTGCACGTGCGTGCTTGATTGGCAGAAGGCTTGCTGAGCGTGGCGTTCGCTTTGTACAGATATATACGGGTGAAGGCCAGCCTTGGGACCTACATGATGACCTTGAAGCGGGGATGCGACGACTTTGTGGTGAAGCAGATCGTGGCATCAGCGCGCTGCTTCAGGACTTGAAAGATCGCGGGATGCTTGAGGAAACGCTTGTCATTTGGGGAGGTGAGTTTGGCCGGACGCCCGCCGTAGAGCTTCCAACTCCCGGCGCCAACGCAGGAAAGATGAACGGCCGCGATCATAACCACTGGGGATTTACGTATTGGATGGCCGGTGGAGGAGTGAAAAAGGGCACTGTTTATGGAGCAACCGATGAATTTGGCTTCAAGGCAGTCGAAAAGCCCGTGCATGTTCATGACTTCCATGCGACAGTGATGCGGCTGCTTGGGTTTGACCACACGCAGCTAACGTATCGCTATGCTGGCCGGGACTTCCGTTTGACGGATGTCCATGGCAATGTTATTTCGGACTTGATTGCCTAGTATGCAGGATGAATTGCCCGACGAACCGATGTCACCATGGGACTTACCGGAAACGGTAGTGGTTTTCCAATTTCCTTGGGAAAGTCCAGTGACAATCGGAAGTTTTGAACAAGAAGTCGTTTTGATGTGCGAAACGATGTCGATAGCCGACAGCCTTAAAACCGAGGTTGAGGCGCAGTTTGCGCATGGTGAAACGCTCACCTGCGTGGAAGTGCAACGTGTCTCACTTGTGGAGCGCTACGCGGGTGGACTGTTCTGGGATGAATCTGGAGAGGTTCACCCGACATCCTTTACGCGGCTCCCCGAGCTGGGAACAGACCGGGAACTTCCAGCTGAGCCCTACGCCCTATTTACTTGGGGAGGTGGGATTGATCGCTCACGGGATGAACACCTCGAAGGCGAATATGTTGTCCACCAAGCCGATGACAGCTCCGTTTGGGTGCTCTTTTTCGAAGATCTAGATGCGGCCGAGAAGGTTTTGATGGAATACATCGAGGCCACAGACAGACAAGCAGAGATTCGGCGAACCCGCGCGGTATCGTTGGATTCAGGGCAAAATGTTCGTTTTTATGCCGCAGATGGCACTTGGCAGGATTTGCTTAGGGACGATTATCTCGGACGAATATCACCCAACTAAGCATTAGGCCCCGTCAATCCAGTGATCGCTATCCAAGGTAATGAAGACCATAAGTGGCCACTAAATCCCAGACAGACCAGTGACGTTAGGCTTCTAGCGAACACCTAACGTCAACTATTTCCGTGACCCTCACGGGCAGTCACCAAGATTAAGGCTTGTAAGTACCAGTCTCGCTGACCTTGTCGCATTCAGCAACACTCGGAATTGGGCGTCCCATCATCGTATAGATTTGCTCGATTTGTGTCTTACCCGCGGCAGCTTGCTCATTGCCCTTATCTGCCTTGATCGCATTCCTATAGTCCGACAGTGCGGCACGGTACTTAACACGCTGACCAGCTTTTGCATCCTCGTTGGTGCGATAATCACCCCGAACAGCATAGGCAGTGGCCAGTTTTTTATTGTCACCCGATGCCTTCGCATCGGCAATGGCCTTGTCCATCTCAGGGGTTGCGCTCAATGGTGAATATGCATCGCTATCGCCCGCTGGAGCCTGTGGTGCTCCAGCTACAGCAGCAGGGGCAGTAGCTTCAGGTGCCTTAGTTGCAGCTTCCGGGGCAGTCTTCTTGCCGGAGCCATCTTGCGCACATCCAAAAGTAACGAATGCTGCCAATGCAGCAATGGAATATGTCAGTGACTTTGTCATACCCAAGTTTACCTTGTGGAAGGTGCCATTTCCGCGTGATATAGTCTCTCTTCGTGGAGTGATGTCCGAGTTGGTCGAAGGAGCACGATTGGAAATCGTGTAGGCGGGTAACCGTCTCGTGGGTTCGAATCCCACTCGCTCCGTTCCCTTTTTAGGCGAATGAACTTAAGTACTTATCCAAGATGGCGGCGTCCTCTGGTGATAATGCTCATCATTCCGCTGTTAGCCGCCGCGACGACAACTGCCCTGTATTACGGGAATCTGCATCGTCTCTCGGCCGTCGACCGTATTACGGACCTCGACTCAATCAATATTGCAACGCAATCGAGAGTTCTGGTTTATGCCCCTCACTGCGATGATGAAACGCTTGGCGTTGGTGGCTTGATAAAGACGTTTGCAGATGCTGGGACTCCCATCAGGACAGTATTTTTGACTAACGGCGATGGCTTTCGCATCGCAGCTCAGTTTTACTTAAAGAAGCTCAATCTTGAACCCGCAGACTACTTAGCGTTTGGTGAAGCGCGTCAAAAAGAAGCACTGGCATCGGCAACGCTTCTCGGACAACCGGTCAGCGATGTCAGATTTCTCGGATACCCGGATCAGGGCTTGCTCGGGATGTTGGTTGCGCCGGGTCAGAATCCAGTAGCGTACAGACCTACAACAACGAAGTCAGATAGTGTTCCATACACTACAGCGGCCGCAACAGGTCTGTCCCATGTTCGCGAGAGTGTCGTTTCAAGTGTGCAACAACAACTCGCAGACTTCAAGCCAACCGATGTTTATGTAACACATCCGTTAGATGACCACAGTGACCATGCAGCATCCCCAGTGTTCGTTCAGATGGCCATAGACCGTGGGGTCAAAAACGGTGACTTCCCTCGCCCACGGGTACATTGGTATCTCATTCACCGCGGTGACTGGCCTCTTCCGCAAGGTGATCACCCAGACCGATGGCTAGTTCCACCTCCGGCGATCGCGGAGAGTGGCAATCAGTGGCAATCGATTTCACTGTCACAAAACGTGGTCCGTGCAAAGCGCGCAGCGTTGCATGCATATTCTTCCCAGATCAATGTGATGCAGCGGATGTTGCTAAGTTTCTTACGAAAAAATGAGATCGTAACGTCGGGTGATGCCGCTGCATTTATTGACCCAGGCTCGATTGAACCTGTCGGAGACAATGTTGGCCGTTTTGCAAACCCAAGCGCTGACATTGCCAGACTTCATGCTGAAATCGTTGGTACAAATCTGGTGGTGCGGACAACGATGGCTGGACCGTGCAGCCCCGCCATTGATGCCTTTTTGACAGTCGTGACATCGAATGACAAAAGTTCCAATGCTTTTCGAATCAAATTGCCCCGCCCGCAGCTTCTGGAAACCCAACAGGAAATAGCTACGACCATCGCGCTTAGCAAACTCGGTATTGATGCATCCACCGTTACTGTCTCCATAGGCGTATCAACGTATGCTGCCGAAGGTCTCCTGATTGACCGTTCAGCATTCCACTTTGTGAAGGTTTCAAGCGCAAATATTCAGGATGCAAGTCATTCTGATGCAAAATTGCATTAACACCGACAATTAGGAATCAGATGACAACAGATCGCCGGGGACGCTGGAAACCAAACTTTTCTGGACGCTTCATGATGAGGCGGGCCGGGGAAAAGGAAAGTGTTATCCTTGGGATAATCTGTGCAGCGGACATGTTAACGACGTTGTACTGGGTGTTGTCCGGGCAGGCTCAGGAGGCAAATCCAATCCTCGGATGGACCTTTCGGGGGCATCCAATCGTCTTTGTCATCATCAAATGCCTTGCATGCATGCCCGCACTCGTACTCGCACCAAGACTTGCACAGTCGCAGCGAACATTTACGGAATGGTTGTTACGCATCATCATCATTTCGTACATCGCTTTGTACTTTGGCTTTGCAAAGTTCTGATCAGCCGTGAGCACTTGGTTTGAATCGATCCACAGGCTCCTGGGATGCCTGTATCCGCTTCAACGTGCAGGACTACAGGGTATCTGTGGAGAATTTCCACATAGGTTTAGAGGAGGCCACAAATGGCAAGAAACGGCAAAACAGGCATCGGAATTATTGGATTTGGCGGCATCGCACAAGGTGCCCACATGGGCAATTACCTAAAGCAGACTGACACATGTGAGGTTATTGCAATCGCTGATGTGGCAGAGGAACGTCGTGCACAGGCAAAGGATAAGTTCGCCGTCGAGCATATCCTGGAGGATTACCATAAGCTCCTCGCGATGCCCGAAATTGATGCTGTCTCGGTTTGTACGCCAAACGGGTGGCACAAGCAGATCACAATCGATGCGCTTCGCGCTGGCAAGCACGTCCTTTGTGAAAAACCAATGGCGATGAACTCCGGTGAATGCCTTGAGATGATCAGTGCATCAAAAGAAACCGGTAACAAGCTCCAAATCGGCTATAACATGCGATTTTCGCCTGGTGCGCAGTCCCTCAAGCGTGCCATCGACCAAGGCATGATGGGCGATATTTACCATGCCAGTGCCAAAGCGATGCGCCGTCGTGGTGTTCCCACCTGGGGCGTGTTTATCGACAAGGAAAAAAATGGTGGCGGCCCGCTCATCGATATCGGTGTTCATATCACCGACATGACACTCTGGCTGATGGGGCATCCAAAGCCAGTTACGGTTTCTGGCCGTGCGGATGCCTTTATTGCCCGACGCGGGGATGTGGTTGGCATGTGGGGACAATGGGACCCAAAGAAGTACACCGTTGAAGACTTCGCGACGGCGATGATTCGTTTTGAGGACGGTAGAACAATGCACCTTATGAGTTCATTTGTAGCGAATATCGACCGTGAGCACTTCGATACCCAGCTTTATGGCACAGGCGCTGGGGCGTTCTTTGATGCGAATGCTGGACAGTACACGATGTACCGTGAAGAGTTCGGTACATTGACAGACACGACAGCCGGGTGGCTTCCAAAGGTAGAGTCAACGCATGGCGAAGAGATCAAGATGTTCATTAAGGCCGTCCAAAACGACCTAACAATCGAAGAAGTGGGAGCTGCAACCGGCGAGCAAGCTCTCATGGTCACGCAAATTATCGATGGAATCTTCCGGTCTTCTGAAGAGGGCCGCGAAGTAACTATCGGCTAGAAAGTGGAAAGGTCTGCGTACGCTTACAGATTGGTGATGTGTTCGCAGACCTAGCTTCGATGACGCTGTTCGAGAGCAATCAGTGATTGTGGAACCCTAAAGTCCATATGTTCTTCACGAACGATTACAGGTTCAACGCTGCATTCTTGAAATGCGTTGATGCGGGCCACCACCCGCTGAATTACCTCTTCCGGAGCACTGGCTCCGCCAGTGATAGCAACAACAGTCGCTCCTTCCAACATTGCATCTGAGATCTCATCCGGACCATCGATGAGGTAGGCTTTCACACCCATCCCCTCAGCAACACTGCGAAGCGATTTTGAATTACTTGATGTTTGCGATCCCACGACGAAACAAACATCCGCCGTCCGGCAAACTTCCTTGATTGCATCCTGGCGATTTTGTGTTGCGTAGCATATGTCTGATGAAGGCGGGTCCTGCAAGCGTGGAAACTTTGCCTTTAGGGCATCCACAATGCCGCGCGTTTCATCGATGGAAAGTGTCGTCTGCGTCAGGTAGATCAGGGCATCGTTGCCTGGATCACCGAGGGCTGCGACTTCCTCCAGATTTGTAACCAAGTGGAGCTGTCCTGGTGATTGTCCAAGCGTACCAGTGGTCTCTACATGCCCATGGTGGCCAATATAAATCACTCCAAAGCCCCGCTTCAGGTACTTTCGAACTTCAAGGTGAATTTTCGTTACAAGGGGACACGTCGCATCCAAAATTTGAAGCGAACGACTTTCGGCAACCACATAGTCTGCAGGTGCACTGCCATGTGCACTAAACACAACGAGACTGCCAACCGGGACATCGGTAAGGTCATCGGTAAAGACGACGCCACGCGCCGTCAGGCTTTCACAGACCGGTTTATTGTGAATAATCTCGTGCTTTACGTAGAGAGGCGCGCCTACGACAGCGAGGGCCCGTTCTACGGTATCGATTGCCCGGTCGACGCCGGCACAAAACCCACGCGGTCCAGCCATCATAATCTTCATGCCGCGATTATACCTATTCGGGGATGTTCCCCTGTGCAATGTAGACTACATCTGGTGCTTCAACGAGCAAATCCCGTTGGTCCAACACGGCTATGGTTGCATAGGGTACGCGTCTGAGACGTTCAAGCGTAATGGACCAAAGAGGCAAACCTTTACGTCTCAAGGTGCGCTTTACAACAAGTTTGCCTAGAATCGCGAAGCGAGGCAACGGTAGGTCGACTATCGTTTGGCAGGATACACCGGCATCGGCATCAGCGAGTAAATACGCAGTAATCAGAAGCCGTCCCGGTGACACATCGATTACATAGACGGTATCCCTTAGGCTCATTGCGACATGACTGGCAAACATAGGTACATCGCACCCCGACAGCGTTACACAGCGATAACCAGTCTTGGTATCGGCTGGCGTAACAGAAATCGTCCATGGCTCACTACCAGAAAAGCGTTCGGCTAACCGAATGATGGCCCCTGGGCCTGGAGCACGTGCATAAATCCACCGTTGATGTTGCATTCAGACACCAGAATACCGGCATTCTAACATCGGCCGGAACCTCCACGTGGTGATCACCGTATGAGATGTAAGCATGATGTCAAGAATTTATGCCCTGCGTGGTATAGTTCGTGCACCTTTCGTGTATGAATTGGCGTTTCATCCAGCAGCACTGCTCCTGGTTGCAATGGAGGCGTTTGATTGAATCGACGGATAGCCGGATGGCTTCTTATCGCAGCGATAATCGGGTTGACACTGGTGTCATTACGCCCGTTCCTACGCATGCCTTTTGGTGTGGCAGCGCCCCGCGAGGTGGCAATTGGTCAGCTTTATGACAAGCTTGACAGTGATGCCTCCATTATTCAGGAAGTAACCATCAAGAAAAACACGCTTACGGGTAAGTTCACTCCCAATGTAGCGGGCTCTGCTGGCGAGTCTAATGAATTCTACGTGATTCTGCCGAACTCGGGCGACCTTGTAAACACGCTCACCGAAAAGCTCCATGCAAAAGGAATCAACGTACGCGTTGAACAGGACAGCTTCACTGATGTCCTCACCAGTTTTGCACTGAGTGCATTACTGCCTTTGATTGTGATGGTTTTGGTCTGGGTTATTTTCTTCAGGCCGATGCAGGGTAACAACAACCAAGCGATGAGCTTTGGTCGTGCGAAGCCTCGCCGCCCAGCAGAAAACAGCCAACGCGTAACCTTTGATGATGTGGCTGGTGTTGAAGAAGCTAAGCAAGACTTAATGGAAATTGTCGAGTTCCTGAAAAACTCGCGTAAATTCCAAGCGCTCGGTGCGAAAATCCCTAAGGGTGTCCTCCTGTTGGGCCCTCCAGGCACTGGCAAGACATTGCTAGCCCGTGCGGTTGCAGGCGAAGCCGGAGTGCCGTTCTTCCATATCAGTGGAAGCGACTTTGTTGAAATGTTCGTGGGTGTCGGTGCAAGCCGCGTTCGTGACCTATTCGAAACGGCCAAGCAAAACCGGCCATGTCTCATTTTCATTGATGAAATC
>CAIRTT010000459.1 GCA_903881535.1 uncultured Armatimonadota bacterium | reverse complement strand
GTTGTTACGAAGTTGACTGGGAAAAGCGCGCTTACAAACGGAAACAGCTCCAATGCTCTTAGTGCAGCTTCAACAGAATGGGCGCTAAATCCGATATGCCGAATTTTTCCCTCTTGCTGAGCCTTGATAATCACATCCATGGCGCCATCAGGTCCGAACGCACGATCAACTTCTTCCACACTTGTGATTGCGTGAAGCTGATAGAGGTCAATATGGTCTGTCTGTAAATGCTTCAGGCTACGCTCGAGCTCAAGTCGCGCACCATCGGCACCACGTTCACCCGTCTTACAGGCAAGAAAGACTCTGTCACGTCGACCAACGAGGGCATCCCCAAAGCGCAGCTCTGTTTCTTGATCAACGCCATAGCTTGGCGCTACGTCGGCGTAATTGACTCCGGCATCCAATGCCTCGTCAAACAACCGTATGGATGCTGCTGCATCGTGGCCTACAACGGTTACGCCGCCGATTCCAATGATGGACAGCGACTCTCCGGTATTACCAAATGGCCGATGAAGAATTGACATATTGATTACTTCCTACGGGTAGATACCCATTGATCTAATGGCATCGGCGACACGTCCGACACCGACTATATAAGCGCCCATCCGAAGATCGACTTTATGGTGTTGAGCAGCGCGATGGACTTGTTGGTAGGCCCGAATCAGGATCTGCTCCAACCGGTTGTTGACTTCATTTTCGGTCCAAAAGAAGCTTTGTAATCCCTGAACCCATTCAAAGTAGCTGACTGTAACGCCTCCAGCGTTTGCTAAGACATCGGGGACGACTGTAATACCGTTACTTCGCAGGATGACATCCGCATCGGGGGTTGTTGGTCCATTGGCACCTTCGACGATCACTTTTGCCTTTATGCGATGCGCGTTCTCACCAGTGATGACATGCTGGAGGGCCGCGGGTACTACAACATCGACAGCCATGGTTAGGACTTCATCTGCAGGAATGGCATCCGCATCTGGAAATCCAACAACCGTACGATGCTCACGGACATAATCCTGTAGCGCGAGGATATCGAGACCACCCTGGCGGTATATGGCACCGTTTACATCGGAAACAGCCTCGACCTTTGCACCGCTCACATGGAAGAGAACGGCTGCAGTCGAACCCACATTTCCATAGCCTTGAATTGCAATCGTTGACCCAGGAATCTGCATATTCAGTGATCTTAGTACTTCGCGCGTGATTGTCACGACACCGCGCCCAGTGGCCTCTACGCGACCCTCAGAACCTCCAACACTGATCGGCTTGCCGGTCACGACTGCAGGAACCGTTGTACCTTTGAGTGATGAGTATGTATCGAGTATCCAAGCCATCGTCTGAGCATTCGTACCCATGTCAGGTGCTGGAATATCCTTATCAGGTCCTAGGAGGATGGCGATTTCGGATGTGTATCGACGTGTAAGGCGCTCAAGTTCTCCAATGTCGAGCTGTGATGGATCGCAGACGACGCCACCTTTCGCGCCACCAAAAGGGATGTTCACAACTGCGCACTTTATAGTCATCCAAAATGCCAGTGCACGAACTTCATCGATGTCGGTGTCAGGGTGGTAACGGATACCACCTTTCGCTGGTCCCCGTGTCAAGTTGTGGTGGACCCGGTAGCCAGTAAATGACTTGATCGCACCATCACGCATTCGAACGGGGAAGTGAACCGTCAGCTCACGCTTTGGCATTGCAAGAACCGTGGTCACATCCGGTTCAAGTCCCATCAATGCGGCGACCGCATGAAGCTGCTCTTGCGCCATTGCAAACGCATTAAAACTTTGACTCATGGTTGATTGTACTTTCGAACGTCAATCTGTGTTCCGGGTAGTATTACTCATATGATGAAGACTGCCTATATACATTCTGATTTGTATGCCAGTTATAATCTCGGCCCAAGGCATCCCCTTCAGCAAGCAAGACTGATCGACATTTGTGAAACGCTTCATAACCAAGGGGCGTTTGATGAAAATCTGGTGTTAGTGGAACCTTCGCCTTGTAAGGAGTCCGATCTACTGTCGGTCCACGACGCGGAATACATCCAGATCGTCAAACGCGCATCCCAGGGTGAGACTGGAATTCAGTTATCCCGCTATGGTCTTGGCCCGGGGGATACACCTGCCTTTGCCGGGATGTGGGAGAACGGTCTCCTTTACTGTGGTGGATCGCTGCGCTGCGCTGAACTTGTTGCTGATGGGACGTACAAGAGAGCCATCAGCTTTGCAGGAGGATTGCACCATGCACACTATGATCACGCGAGTGGCTTCTGCATTCTGTCTGATATCGCCATTGCCATCAACACTCTTAAGAGTAATGGGTATAAACGCGTGCTGTATGTGGATATTGATGTCCATCATGGAGATGGCGTAGAGGCACTCTTTCGTTCCGACCCCAACGTTTTGACGCTCAGCTTTCATGAAAGTGGTGCGTGGCTCTTTCCCGGAACTGGAAATGTGCAGGACCGTGGAGTGGAATCTGCAGTGGATAGTGTATGGAATGTGCCGTTCGCACCTAATACCGGCGGGGATGTCTGGTGTAGTACTGTCTCTGATGTCACGAGTCACCTGATGGATCGATTCTTGCCGGATGCGATTGTGTTGCAGCTGGGTGCTGATGCGCTTGCTGAAGATCCTCTTGGTCACTTGGTGATGACGCGCTCTGAGTGGCTACAAACGGTAGATACGCTGCTGCAAATGTTCAGAGATAAACCCGTCGTGATTCTTGGTGGGGGTGGTTATTGTAGAGCTGCAGTGGTGGATGTTTGGTCACGTGTTGCATTGCTGGCCGCAGGCCGGCCATGGCAAATCGGGCTTGAACTAGAGCAATCGTTGTCAACCAGTGATGCATTGGAATTCCATCGTTCTACAATGCGCTATTTGCACGATCAGCGTGGACTGCCATTTTGAAAACGCAAGTCCAATAGCAATAAAAGCATTTCCGTGGCGCTTGAACATAATAGTCACAAGCTTTGTGGTATTGGGAACGTCACACCTATATGTATCCGTACGATATATTGTTAGTCCAAGTAACTATGGGGGCGATTGGAGTAGACGGGGTACAGTTGGGTCAGATTGCGAGCCGAGGCGCCGGTGGCCTCGTTAATACCGGCAAAAAAAACAAATGCAAAAAACAACTTTGCAACCGCCCGCAACGCAAGTTGCGTGCTCGCTTAATCTAATAAATTAAGCCGTCCAAGATTGTCCATTCCGAGGGGACTTTTGCGGGCGATAACTTACTCGGATACCTATCAGTGTAGCGCGTCGATCACTGGGGGAAATAGCTGGGGCTTGGGATGAAGCATAGCCTGCAAATGGGCGATACTCAGACGACAATAAATTATTTGACACGCTCGTAGACGTTTGTGCTGCTCTGGCTTCGGACCGGGGTTCGAGTCCCCGCGCCTCCATTAACGATCCGGACATCCAAGTGATGTCCGGATTTTCGTTTTTCTGCTTGTCGAAACGCAATTGTTAGGTGAAGATACACCATGGATGTCCTTGGTCTGCTTGCTGTTTTACCCCTGTTATTTCTTCGCAATAATCCGGTTTTGCAACAGCCTAAACAAAAGGTTTCACCTCCCAGTCGCAGTGCTCGGGCAGGTCGCGTAACAACAACCGTCCGGCCGTTTCAAATTTTGTCTCCTCGAGGAATGTTATTACCCATCGGGGATGCATCATCGGCGTGGCGGGGGACCGATGGAAACATCTATGTGAACCACCAATCACTGGCGGTGTTAGGAGTGACCGTTTCAGAGGTCGACGGAACCGCTGGTGTTGAGCTGTCTGCAGCGGGACTAGGGACAGTTCGAGTAGAGAAGACATCCGCGCCAGGGCGTCAGTGGGATGGGATGATCAGGCTTAGTGATGTTGCTAGTGCAACTAAATCGCGTATCATCCTCGATGCAAAGCTTCCACTTGCAAGGCTTCAAACTTCGGTTTCCGCCGTCTTTGCAGAACGAGAAACGATTCGAATTGCATCTCATCTTCCGATTCGGCCAGTTCTTGTTCGGGACAGAGAATCAGGTAAGGTCATTATCGATATTCCGGGTGCGGCCGTGAGCGATGTCGCCACGCCCAGCATTCCTGATGGAGCTTCGTATAAAACTATCCGGATTGGTCAATATCAGGACAATGTTGCGAGAGTCGTTATCGAATCAACTGATGTCGACAAATTTAGATTAATCCAAGGAGAGAGTGCATCGGAGTGGATCGTATCCTCTGCGACGACTGAACCGCTTCCAGCAGCTGTGACAGTTCCATCCAAGGCGTTGCCTTCGCTCATCGTCCGCTCGGCGGCAATACCATCAAAGCCGGCACCGTTTGTTACACCGGTGATACGAGCAGAAGCTCTGGCTAGTCCACATGGTATCGATTTTGTCATTGAAGCATCAAAACTCCCTTGGTTTCGTCCGGTCATTGTAGGGAATCAGTTCATATTGGATATCAACGTGGATGATCCTAACGAGCTGCTTACGGATCTGTTCACGAAAATTGATAATGGGATGTTAGGTGCATCTGAGTGGAAAACAGGGATGGGTTGGGGGAGACGGCTTACGATAACTCTCAATCAGCCAACAAGATTTGTGATTAATGTTGATCCTAATGGACGTCTTAAGGTGTCGCTACGTGAGCAAGTCGGTGATGAAACGTCCCTCCCTCTTGCTGGTCGAACAATTCTCGTAGATCCAGGACATGGCGGTACGGGAAGCACTGGAACAAAAGGTGTGGACGGACGACTTGAGAAGCAAAACACACTTCCAATCGCATTGGCAACCGCTGCACGGCTGGATTCTCTTGGGGCGAACGTTGTCATTACCCGCGACAACGATGTTGATCCTGGATTGAAAGAACGTCCGGCGATTTCTAATCGGGTTGATGCGGATGCATTCGTCTCGATTCATTGTAATGATGCCGTACGAAGCTCAGCCGTAAATGGGAGCCTTGTCTTTTACCATATGGATTCACCGCTATGCTTAGACTTAGCAAGTAGGATATCTGACCGACTCGGTACAGAAGTCAGCACCATCAAAAAGCTTGGCGTGCGTTCTGACAAGACTGTCTACAAGAACGACGGCTTTGCTGTCCTTCGTCTCAGCAGCAGTGTCGGTGTCCTAGTCGAGGCTGGGTTTATGAGTAACGCATCCGATGCTGCAGCGTTAGCGAATCCTTCGACACAGCAGGCCATCGGGACTGCCGTCGCAAATGGGATATTGGATTTTCTTCTGACGAATTCTGGTCGGGAAACACGCTATGTCAAAGGAAAGGTCAACAAAGAGGCTACACCGGAACCCGGTGACAGCATCCCCCCAGTAGACAATCCATTTATTCAGCAGGATGTCAT
>CAIRTT010000458.1 GCA_903881535.1 uncultured Armatimonadota bacterium | reverse complement strand
GGATGAAAAAGAGGACCTTGCGGACTGGATGAGCTATCACCAGAACGAAAAGGATGAGTGGCTGCGGTTTGGCGCGGCGTTTTATCTGCGCGATACCAATGACTTCGCGATCACAAAATGTACCGCCCGCGGTGGTCAGAATGGCCTGATGATGACGCGGTGTGATCGCGGAAACATCCATCACAATGACTTCTCATTCCTTTCCAGCCTTGGAATCGGGATGTACCGCGCATCGTGGAACCGTATTCTCCACAACAAGATTGACTGGTGTGTGCGCGGGTACTCCCACGGTGTCTACAACCGCGGGCAGGACTCTGCGGGCATTCTGATTTACGAACAGTCATCCAACAATGTCTTCGCCTACAACTCGGTGACCCACGGCGGGGATGGCTTTTTCCTTTGGGCGGGCCAGAACACGATGGATACCGGCCGCGGCGGCTGTGATGACAACCTCCTCTACGGGAATGACTTTTCGCATGCGCCGACCAACGGGATTGAAGCGACATTCAGCCGAAATCAATTTGTCCACAACCTGATTGCTGAGTGCTGGCATGGCATTTGGGGCGGTTACTCCTACGACACGACCATTGTTGGGAATACATTTGGCTACAATGCCGAAGCGATTGCCATCGAGCATGGCCGTGACAACCTCATCTCCGACAATGGGTTTTTCCGCGACCGTGTCGGTGTGAAGCTTTGGGCAAATCCAACGCAGGATCCAAACTGGGCCTATGTGCGCAAGCATGCAACGAGCAGCGAACGCTACATTGTTGAAGGCAACACGTTTGTCGATGTAAAGACAAAGTCCGATGTCCGCCTTACCGAGGGTGTCAAGGATCGTGCTAACCGTGTTGTGAACACGACGACGGCGCCTGCCGAGACAATGCAGGGCAGCGGAAATACCATCGTTTCAAGTGAAAGCAACCTAGCTGAGTATCTTGAGCGCTGGGATCTCGCGTGGCACGCGGGCCGACCAAGTCGTCTCGCATCCCGTTACCACGTCGAGCCCCTTGACAAGCCCGAGTGCGCGATGCTCTCCAAAACAGCGCTGCGCGGCCGGCGGTTTATTGTCGTCGATGAATGGGGCCCGTATGACTTCCAGAGTCCACGGTTAGTCCACCGGGGTGGTGGCCAGTACGACATTTTGGGACCAAAGGGTAAATGGCGGGTTTTGGATGCGCAAGGCGCTACCCTCTCCGCAACGAGTGGAAATGTCCCTGGAGCGGTGACCATTAAGACGCCCGCTGGCCAGGCGGGCACGACTAAGATTGTGCTGGAGTACCGCGGCGGAGCGACAACCGATTACAAGGGTGTGCAAACGCCGGCGGGTCAACCCGTGCGCTTTGGGTTTAGCCGGTTCTTTGCTCCGATTAGCTGGGATGTTCGCTTCCATGGCTGGTCGAAGTCTGTGGATGCATCCGATGTCCACGCGGCACCCGATCCTGAGCACTTCCGCCAGCAGCTAACGACGACACCTTTGCTCACGATGAAGACCGACAAGCTAGATTTCGCCGGCTATGCGTTTGCAAAGGGCCTTCCGAATCATCACGTGATTACCGTCGCAGATGGTACGTTTACAATTCCGGTGGGCGAGTATGTTCTGGACATCACCACCGATGATGGCTGCCGGGTGTGGCTCGATGGCAAAGAACTCACATTGGGAGCCTGGAAGTATCAAGGACCGACTGCCTATCCGGCCAAGGTACGGCTCGGTGGAAACCATACGCTGCACGTTGAGCATTTTCAAATCGATGGCTATGCGGCGCTCAAAGTAGCGCTTCGGCCAGCAACCCAATAACCGCTAAGTAGTAAGGACATTATGAACACAACACTGCAAACCTATCTCAAAGCACAGCTTGACACTCTGCATGCGGAAAACCTGTACAAGCCGCTCTTGACCATCGAAGGCCGCCCGGGCGCCCGCGTTACTGTCGGTGGCCGCGAGCTGATCAACTTGTCATCGAACAATTACCTCGGTCTCGCAAGCGACCCAAGGCTTTGCGAAGCAGCATCTAATGCAGCGCTAACCATCGGTGCGGGTAGCGGTGCCGTCCGCCCAATCATCGGTAATATCGCCCTCCACGACCAGCTCGAAAAGCTGATTGCCGAGTTCAAGCATGTCGAAGACGTCCTGGTTTTCCAGAGCGGATTTACATCCAATGCAGGCACGATTCCGACGATTATGGAAGCGGAAGATGCGATTATCACCGATAGCCTGAATCATGCATCGATTATCGATGGCTGCCGTTTGTCGAAGGCAAAGCGCAGCATTTACCAGCACTGCGATATGGATAGTCTCCGGGATGCGCTTATTGCAGCCAAGGATGTGCGTAAGCGTTTAATTATCACGGATGGCGTCTTTTCCATGGATGGCGATATCGCGCCTCTTGACCAGATTTGTGCGCTGGCGGAAGAGTTTGATGCGGCTGTCATGGTAGATGATGCCCATGGCTCGGGTGTGATGGGAGCGAATGGCCGCGGAACGGCGTATCACTTCGGCGTCACGGACAAGGTTGATATCCAGCTGGGAACGCTCAGTAAGGCAGTTGGCGTGATGGGCGGCTATATCGCGGGCTCTAAGTCCCTTGTTGATTTTCTAAAGCAGCGCGCGCGGCCATTTTTGTTCAGTACGGGATGTACACCGGCGACGGCGGCGGCTTGTATTCGCGGTATTGAGATCATGCGTGATGATGCTGGCCTCACGGAGCGACTCTGGGACAACACCCGCTACTGGCAGGCTGGTCTCAGGGACCTCGGCTTTGACCTTGGCGTAACGCAGACCCCGATCACACCGGTGATGGTTGGCGATGAAGCGAAGACGATGGAGCTGATGCGTCGGCTGCGTGACAAGGGAGTGCTTGCGCTGGCGGTTGTCTTCCCGACCGTCGGGCGCGGGAAAGCGCGTGTTCGCACAATGCCATCAGCGGCGCACACCAAGGCAGACTTTGATGAGGCGCTTGCCGCATTCAAGGAAGTCGGCACAGAGCTCGGCCTGATTTAGGAAGCACTGGAGAAAGCAGGCACATCTATGGAACAACGAAAACTACGCTCTGCGATTGTGGGCTGTGGGGTGATTCATACAGCGCACGCGGATGCGATTTCTCGGCTCCCCGAACATGTTGAGCTGGTCGCCGTCGCGGATGACAAGCTTGAGCGCGCTGCAAAAGCCGGAGAAGCGCTCGGTGTTCCGCATTTCCATGGACTCGATGCCCTGCTCGCTTGGGGTGAGTTTGACATTTTGCATGTCTGTACACCAAGTGGCCTGCATGCGGCGTGCGGCATTAAGGGTGCAAATGCGGGAAAGCACATTTTGTGTGAGAAGCCAATCGATGTAACCTTACCAGCCGCGGATGCCCTTATAGAAGCCTGTGCAAGCAACAACGTCAAGCTTGAAGTCGTGAGCCAGCATCGATTTAGCGATGGCATGCAGCACCTCAAAACCTGGCTGGATGAAGGCAAGCTTGGCCGCCTCGTCTTTGGGGAATCGGTCACGAAGTGGTACCGAACACAGGCGTACTACGACTCAGGTGGATGGCGTGGGACGTGGGAGCTCGACGGCGGCGGCGCGCTGATGAACCAGGGTGTTCACTATGTCGACCAGCTGCGCTGGATTATGGGACCGATCAAGTCTGTTGCCGCAACCATGGGAACACTCTCGCATGAACGTATCGAAGTGGAAGATATTGTTTCAGCGACCATTGAGTTTGAAAACGGCGCCGTAGGGACTCTAATGGCATCGACATCGATGGTCCCTGGCTTCAACCAATCCCTCGAAGTCTACGGTTCGAAGGG
>CAIRTT010000457.1 GCA_903881535.1 uncultured Armatimonadota bacterium | reverse complement strand
GGTCGATTGCGATGCGTGGGCCGCGGATGGCCAGACAGTCGTCCTCCTCGCCGTGGATGGAGCACTCAGCGCAGCATTTGGGATTACAGATCCTGTAAAGCCGACATCCGTAACGGCCATCCAGCACCTCCGGCGTATGGGTATCAACATTGTGATGCTCTCTGGGGACAGCGAGCGTACCGCACAGGCCATCGGCCAGATGGTTGGTATCGACAGAGTGATCGCGGGCGTCCGCCCGGATGGCAAGCTGGCTCAGATCAAAGCGCTTCAGCAAGCTTGGGATGTTGTCTGTATGGTTGGGGATGGCATTAACGATGCGCCAGCGCTTGCCCAGGCGGATGTCGGGATGGCAATAGGCACGGGCGCGGATGTCGCGATGGAAGCATCGGATATTACGCTGGTCCGCGGCGATTTACAGGGAATTGTGGATGCCATTCTCCTCAGCCGGGCTACGATGACCACTATCCGGCGTAATCTAGCGTGGGCGTTTGGCTACAACATTTTAATGCTGCCGCTTGCTGCGGGAGCCTTTCAGGGCACGCTTGGCTGGTCGCTGACCCCGATGCTGGCAAGCGCCGCGATGAGCCTCTCCAGCGTCTCGGTCGTGGTGAGTAGCCTGCTCTTAAGAAAGTGGCCGGTGCTCGGAAAGCACTAGTTCAGTTTGTCTTCCCACTGCGCAGCATAAATCGACCTACGGCCAGAGACCAGATACGCAATTCCAACGGCGAGCATCGCTATCAAGGAAAGCCTTGGCCCGAAGAGCTCCAGCGCGAGAATCCAGCACGTAAGCGGAACCTTGGCAGCGGCGGCGAAGAGGCCGACAAAGCCTAGCCCCGCGTAAAATTTTGGGTCCTGTCCTGTGACTGTGGCAAACGCATTTCCGAAGAGCGCACCAATGCAAAACAATGGCGTGACTTCCCCGCCTTTGAGACCGCTTCCAAGGGTGATGACTGTGAAGGCAAGCTTTATCGCAAAGGTCCAGAGTGGGATGGCATTTCCTGAGAGGGCATCCGCAATCAGCGGGAGGCCAAGTCCATTGAAGCTGTTCGTACCGAGGAGCAGCGTCAGGGCAAGAATAACCACGCCGCCGATAATGGGGCGCAGCTTCCAGGCGGCTGCATAGTTCGCACCAAGCTTTGCGAGAAAGTGCTGTCCCTCAATGAAAACGATTCCAAGCATCCCGATGGCAACCCCGCAGACTGGCAGCCAGAAGAAGCCCATCGGCGAAAGTTTTGGGATGTCAATCAACGCATAGTGCGCGTGTCCAACACCCGTCAGCCTGCAGGTGATATCTGCAACAATGGATGCGGCCAAACACGGGACGATTGATTGCATGTGGAGATGTTGACGCACTTTGGACACTTCCATCCCAAAGACTGCGCCCGCGAATGGTGTCCCAAAGACCGCTCCAAACCCAGCTGCCATAGCTGCCCTGAGGTAAACCGACCGCTCACTCTGCGGTATCGCAAAGCGCCTCAGCAGGGTGTCCGCAAGGGAGCCAGACATTTGCACGGCTGTGCCTTCGCGACCAGCGGAGCCTCCACAAAGGTGCGTCAGCAGCGTTGTGATGAGAATGAGCGGGGCCATGAGGAGCGGAACACGCTCAAGGTCACCTTTAATGGCCCGGATGATGCCGTTGTTGCCTTGGTTTGCGGCAGCTCCAGCGTAGTACGCGATGTAGGCAATCAGGCCGCCCGCTGCTGGTAAGCCGTAAATGAGCTGTGGATTGCGCGTGAATGTGGATGTTGCGATATCCAGAGACCAAAGAAAGAGCGCGCTGCTGAGCCCTGCGCTAATCCCAATGCTCAAAATGAGAAAGAGCCACCGGAGAGTCATCCTGAAAATGGGACGGGCTACTTCTGGTGGCTGCATTTTGTAGTGGGTCGATATCGTTTACTTGAATGCAAGAGGTGCAAAGTCGGCGAGGTACTGGCGCCACAGATGCCAGACATGTCCGCCTTCGGTCTCAACATAAGTCGCCTTCAGGTTACGGTTCAGGCGGGTCTTGAGCTCGCCGTATTGCCGCATCAGGAAGTCATCTTTACCGATTGCCACCCAGATCAATGGTTGCTTAGCTGGGTCACGGACACTCTTTTCAAAGGTGCTGATGGCGGTCTCAAACTGCGGACCATTGAAGATTCCAGCGCTGAAGATACCGAATGCGCTAAAGAGCTCCGGATGCTTCATCCCAACGGTCACCGTTTGCCCGCCACCCATCGAGAGACCACACATCGCGCGCCGCTTGGATGTTCTGAAACGCTTATCAACCAGCGGGAGGAGGTCTTCGACGATATCCCGCTCGATGGCATCCTGTGGCGCCGGCTTTCCATCGAGGTAAATGTGGCCATGTGGCATCACCACAATCATCTTCGGGATTTTGCCTTGTGCGATGAGGTTATCGATAACGACATTTGCCCGGCCGAGCCCGGAGCTCCAGTGGGAGTCATTGTCGCCGGAACCATGCAGAAGATAGAGGGTGGGGTAGCGCTCACGGCTTGCATCCTCGTATCCGGGTGGGGTGTAAATGTGCGCGCGGCGCTGAATACCAGCGGACTTTGAGTCATACGGCATGACGGTGATCGTGCCATGTGGGACATTTTGTGGCTGCCAAACAATGTCCTTGCGGCCGCGGTTGACTTCGACACGGTTTGTCATCGGGCGAAATTCGCCGTTTTTCGGGTCGAGAATGTCAAGTCCATCCACCGAGAATTTGTACTCGTAGATGTCATTTGCCAGCGGGCCAAGCGTTACCGACCATAGGCCAGCGGCATCCCGGGTCATTTTGTGCTGCTGCCAGTTGTCCCATGCTCCGACGGTCGCGACTGTTTTTGCCCCAGGTGCGAAGAGGCGAAATGTTACCCGTCCATCTGCATGGGCTTCGGGGCTGGAGTAATTGGTTGGATTCTGCGCCATTGCAAGCGGTCCTTTATGCGTTGTTGTAAGGGCCCCGCCGGCCAAATTCGGCAAGGGTAAGGAGGTATTCATCCGGCATCCCGATATCCCACCGGGTCCCATTTAGAATACAGGCAGAGTATACGGGGGCTGTCCCCGCCTTGGCGCGCTCGAGCAAACCTTCCTGGCCGCTCGTGAGCTGAAACTCATTCTTGACGCGAATATTGCCATCGATGAGGGCTTGGAGACACTCAAAAATCTCAGCGGTAAAGACATGGATGCCGAAGTGGCCAAGGTAGGTTTTGTCTGGGAGGCCATTGGTTTTAAGGGATTGGACATCATCGATGCTTGGCTTTTCCTGCAGCTGCATAATTGGCAGTGCGGTGCTGAGGGCCGGCGTCTCCCCGGCGGGCACATCGCACTTTACGATGCCGGTGACGCCCACACTGGCTTCTGGTTCGAGGCGGACGGTGGTGATGCTACCGCCGCTAGCCTCGGCAGCTTCAATCGCCTGACGAATACAGGGTTTAACACCATCGGGAGTCGTGTAGACATGGTCGCCGAGGAGAAGGACGATTGGCTCACCCGCGGCGAAGTCCTTTGCTTGGAGCACAGCGTGGCCAAAGCCTTCCGGGCTTGGCTGCTCGACGTACGAAATACGGGATGCCATGTCTGCGAGCTTGTCGGCTTCAGCGATTGCCCATGCTTTCCCGGTGAAGCCTTTAAGCTCATCAGGGG
>CAIRTT010000456.1 GCA_903881535.1 uncultured Armatimonadota bacterium | reverse complement strand
TGTGTGCGGAGGCACTGTAAAAATGCCAACAACCTGCAGCATCGGCTGGCTTTTGAGCAGCTGACGGACTGTGTCTGCGAGGTCAAGGAACATCCCGGAGCCCGTGCCACCGAGGAGGCTTCCTACAATATAAACCGTGACTCCCTCGGAGACCTGCAAGCCGCGGCGCATCGCTGCAGCCTTGCTCGCATCCTTGGTGATTTCTGTGTACTTTTCTTCTATACGGCGAGAAATCTTTTCGTAATTCCAGAAGTACGCAAGCCTTCCACGTGCACGAACGGCTCCTGCTCCCTGAGCGATGTCTCCGCTAAGCGTCCGTGGATCAAGCCAATCGCGTAGATGCGGATACTGATGCAGGTTCTGTCGAAGCTGATCAACCCCGTGCACCGATGTGTGAATCTTGTCGGCACTTGGAAGGTTTGCGGCTTCCGAGAAGTTTGGATTGGATGTAAAGATTGCTTCATCCGTATCGAGGAGAAGATAGGAAACAATCGGTACATGGTCTGTCGATCCGTACTTTTGGATCATTCGTTGCCGGATATCCAGCAACACCCGATGCCCGGTTCCACCAACGGCGATTAACAGAGATCGGGAAATCCCTCGGAGGCGTTGGTCCTCTGCTCTGACAGCTCCACTTGTGCTATTTTCACGTGCCATAACCGGATTCTATCGCTGGTAAGATACGTCCACAGAGATGGCCATTAAGCAACAATCATCCGGGCACGAAACCACTGCTAAAACAACATTGTTCACTCAGGGCAATAGCGAGCAGTATCAGGAAGCATTTGAGTTAGACGTAGTGCATGAGAAGCGGCCTTCGGCGAAGTTTGGTGGGCTGGGATTTCTGTCGTTAGTTGCAACATTTATTGCTGTGCAGCTGACGCTGATGATTGTCCTCATCACGCCGCGATCGGCTCCAATACCGCCAACGACTCCTGTCGCAATACAAGCTGGCATCGAAGCGCCTATTGAGGGAGACATTGCGGTTACACCGTCAATGGAAGCCCCAAGACCGCAAACCGTTGACAAACGCTTTATGAATGGCCTGGAAGTTGAACCCGCACCACCAACCATCAGTGACCCGTTTTCTACGCGTGGACCCAGCAAAAAGTGAAGCCGCCAACACAGCTTACGCAGCAGGATGTCCTTCAGGTTGTATGGCTGTCAAGTGATCCAAGCGGTTGCTCACGGACACTCTTGCTGACCATCGCCACACAGTCCTGGCACCCTCTTGGCACCCGCTTTGCCGAAGAACAGCAGGCCTTCGCTGAAATCGGCGTGGTTGACTTTAGTGACGCAGCGCCAACCATTGACATCATCAAACGCTGGAATGGAAACCTCCACTGGCTGCCTGGCCTCTTAGCCTGGTACCGCAAAGAGGACTATGCACGGATTGATCGCTACGTGGAGGGAAATCCTCTAGGTGGTGCCTTCGGCCAGATGTCCTGCGCCATCGATACACATGACCCAGTCCTTTCAATAAGAGTCGGCACCGGAATCAACCCGCTGGCAAGCATTGCGGCCATTTTAACGACGGCGCCTGTCCGGTCTACAAGCATTCGACACCCCAGTGACCATCAAGTCCGCTATACACCATCTCAGAAGTGTGAGAGCGTTCCTGCTAACCTTGATGACATCAACTTTCCATATCTCTTGGAAAAAGGCTATTCGATGCCAAGTGTCAGCCAAGTCTCTGCATGGTGGATTCCATCAAGAAACTTGCAGCTGACTTCGGCCTGACTAAAAGCGATTCGGTCCACCCATCATCCCGCCGCCGCCGGTCATCCCCTGTCCACTTGTAAAGAACGGACTCTGCAAGCCATACTGGCCTCCAAACCCACCGAAGCCTGCATCCCGTGCTGTCCCCATCCGTCCTGTCTGCGGAATATCCCCAACAGGAAATGCGCGTAACCGCAGCCCGATATTGACGCCTTTTTCACTACGAAAACCAAATGGCTGGTCAACGTATGCAACGGTGAGAACATAGTCATGAAATGTATGCTCAACGGCAACGGAGCGATAATCAAACTTCTTACTAAAACCACTGTACGAAAGCTGTGACATCACGTGGGTCCCGCGGCCAAACATCCACCCGCCAAACCTGCCCGCGAGCTGGGTCCATTGCTGTAACCTCGGTTCATATGACAAGGCAAGATCAGAAAAAAACTCGTTTGCCAGCTCTGCCTGGATTCCGTACTGCATCGAAACGGGGGCCTTGGTGTTCGGATCCCAGGCAATTTGGGTTCTTGCCGCCAATCGCTGCGAGATCACACCCGAAACTTGAGCCTGGAGGTTTGTCCAGGGTCTCCGCGGGCTCCCGGGAAACAGTGGCTCGCGGCTGCGCTCGATATCAAATGCACTTCCAAACGATGCGTGTAAACGATCTGTAGCAAATGTGCGGCTGGCCGCCACGACATTACTTGAGCCAGTTCGATCAAGACGAAACCCAACAGGGACGCCGCCATACGGCCGGTTGTAGCGATACGTCAGATTCCATCCAGATCCTTCCTCGCCGCCAGCTGCGAGCGTCGTCGAATGGTCAAGCACATATTGCGCAGCCACACCGCCATCGTAAACCGTTTGGAGCAAACGACTGGTGGACCGTAATGCTGCAGAGCCGACTTGTCGTTCAATCTGTTTTGCATTGATGTCAGCTAGAAAGCGGTTTGTACCAACGGCCTGCGGTACCCCGCCGCGTAAGCTGCTTTCAAGAAATCGACCATATCCAAGCGTTGCCGACTGGAGAATCCCTGCCAGCTGTGTGGGTGGCTTCTTCAGCTGTAGTCGGATCTCAGGAAGTCTTTCTGTTCCTCCAAAAAACGCGGATGTTCCGCTTTGACCACTCGTCTTGTTCGACAGGTTACGATTCGCTTGCAGCTGGGCATCAAAGGGACCAATCACACCGCGCGCCGTCAGTTCAGCCAGCTCCCGCTGCGATTTGGCAAGCGTTGGTGCAGCAAGAGTCCCACTCGATGTTCGATTTGCGATGCTTGCGTATTTCACTGTCCCCGAAAAGTCATTGCCAAGCTTGAACCCTTGCGAAGTTGTTAGGGTTCGACTGCCGCTTTTGGCAAAAGATGACCCGGAAAGCCCATCCACAAACGAGAGATTGAACGGCCGGCCTGGGCTCTGCCGCAGAATGGTGATGCCATTAGATCGAGTTTGAGACCCACTGATAGCACTCTGATACGAATTGCTACTCTGATCAGAATTGAGTCGAAAATCCAGCTCACCTACCCGTTGTTCGTGTTCAAATCGTACATTTCGGTTGTGTACACCGCGGTTGTTGTCCTGAAGGTCATAGACCACAAGACGGCCGGCGCCGGGTGCTGCACCGATGTAGCGATAGACCTGATCAAAGCCAAGGCCTATGCCTTTACGTTCCATCAGATCAACACGCAACAGCCCGGGCAGCTGCGCTGCAACCGCATAGCCTATTGCAGCTTTGACGAAGTAGCCTTCCTCATTTGTCCGCCCAAATGCAGGGAGCCAGCCTCCAGGGCGCTTCTCCTTTAGCGGAACCGACAAATGGCGAATGGCCGCAACCTGGCGTTCGTATCTGCGAATCTTCGCATTGCGCAAAATGAGTCGTTCGTCAGCGATAAGCATCGCCGATGAAAACCCGATGTCCCCATGTGGAACCACCAGATCACACGTCGTGAACACACCATTCTCAGCCTCAATGATTTTCCCGGTACGCCGGGCTCTTGCGGCTGAGAAACGCATCGCCTGAAGGCTTGTGCCACCGGTACGGGATGCATCAATAACGACCTTGGCGCCACGTGCATCAAAGTCATATGTCTCAACATTGACAGCCATTGCATCGGCGTCGACCAGAATGCCATCTTCCAAATAATGAACATCCACGCTGAGCGATGCGATCTTCGTCACAGGGTCGTAGCGAAATCGCTGTGCTCGTATTGTCTGATTGGTGGTCTTGATCAGGACATTTCCACTTGCGACGATGGTTCCATTGGCTTCGAAGCGCAGCTGATCGGCTATGGGATATACCCATGGGTCCCGCTTAATGGCATCCTGGACACTTCCAAGGACATCCGTTTGGTCAAGCTTCTGCCGTGAAGGGAGCAAGCCACGCTGATTAGGAACTTGTTGCGGTCCCGCTAACTTTCGTGGGGAGCGAGCATCGGGAGCTTGCCTCGGCAACCCCGTTTGGGGAACGGCTGCCTGTGATGCGAATACAGCAAGCGCAGCCCATGTCACACCCGAAGAATATCACAGCCGAGATTTAATGAACCGACATCGGGTAATTCTGTTTAGTACCTAGGATGCGATAGATTGAAACGATATGTCACATTCACTCTCCAGTAAGAAAAGTCCCGTCTTCGAGCAGGCCCTGACGCTCCTCAAGCAGTCCGGTCGCACGGAGCAACGACGCTACTTTGTAGAAGGCGTCGATTTGGTGGAACAAGCATTGCGACAGTCCAAATCCGAAGTCCACACACTCTTTGTCACGCAACAGGGCCACGAGCAGCTCGCCGATGCCATCGAGGGGAAGACACTTGTGACATACATCGTGCCACCCGCGATGATCACCGACCTTACGGGAAATTCATACGCGACACCCTGTCAGGCCGTCGCGATTGTGGATCAGCTCCGAACAAGCGTCAAAGGCCTGGCTGACTCCAGCGGAATCATTCTCTGCGGCGAGGCGATTCAGGATCCACGGAATGTTGGCGTAATGATTCGCATCGCGGATGCACTTGGCTGCGAAGCTTTGCTCCTTGACAGCGCATCGGTAGATCCCTGGTCCCGGCAAAGTGTTCGCTCTACAACAGGCTCCATTCTCCGTACGCCGGTCGCGATCACGGCAAACCTTGCGGACACGCTTGGAAAGCTGCGGGAACGTGGCATGGCGATCTGCGCGACGACGGGGAGCACCGATGTCTCCCTCTACATAGCAGACCTAAGCCAACGCCCGCTTGCGATCGTAATGGGTAACGAACAGACCGGTATCTCTCAGGCAGTCCGGGATGTGGCATCGATGCTGGTACGTATCCCGATGTCCCTGTCAAGCGAAGCGGATTCCCTAAATGTCACGGTCGCCGCAGGCATTACAGTTGCTGAAGCGAGGCGCCAGGCGGATGCCCAGTAGTCCATTTCCACCGAGTGCAAAGGTCTTGGTCACAGGGGGTGCAGGGCAAATCGGCAGCCATGTGGCGACCCGACTTCGGGAATCATGTACAGCAGTCGTAACAACAGACATTCACGGGGATGTCGACATCCAAATGGACTTGACGCATTTCCACAGCGTTCAAGCTGCGCTAACTGGCTGTACGCATGTCATCCACTGCGGAGCGATTCCATCCCCTATTGATGGCCGAGAAACCGATGTCCTTGCATCCAATGCACAAGGCACCTGGAACATCCTTCAGGGATGTGTAAGCCATGGAATCTCCCGTGCCGTTGTATTCTCTTCCGTCAATGCGTTCGGCTCGTTTAGTGGTCGGCGTCCGCTCGCGTATCTCCCCGGTGATGATGCCTATCCCGTGCACACCCATAATGCTTATCAGCTGGCAAAGCATTTGGTGGAAACGACGGCGCACCACTATTCCCGAATGCACAACATGGACATCGCCTTGCTGCGCCCCGTGTATGTTGCAGCTGCAAAAGCGTATTCTGCCTGGAAAACCAATGTCGACCCAGCGCCAAACATCTGGTCTATAAGTGACCTTTGGTCTTATGTTGACCTTCGCGATGTGGTTTCCGCGGGTATCCTAGCGGCGACTGTACCGTTTTCTGGATGTCATGCAATGTTGCTCGCTGCAGGCGATACGACATCGAAGCTGCCAACGGCTGAGCTGTTAGAACGAGACTATCCGGAGGCGGTGATGACCGACCGCCTCACGGAGTGGCTTACTAACGACAATGTCTACCGCGGCCTGATTGACTGCTCTGCCGCACGGAATGTCATCGGGTGGGAACCGCAGTACAGCTGGCGTTCGGAATAACTAAACGGCTGCTCCAACTGAATTGACGAATTCAACACCCTGCGCTACCAAGTGTTTTGCCTGGTCCATTGTAGGCGCCTCAGCGTAAACGCGGACGACGGGTTCGGTCCCGGATGGTCTCAGCAATAGCCATGAACCATCTGCAAAGTCGAGGCGTGTGCCATCTTTGCGGACAATGTCCTGTATTGAAAGACCACCAAACGATGTTTCAGAGAATGAAAGCAGCGCTGCATTGATTGCGGGCATCGCAGCTGCCGGTGGATGCATGTCATTACGGGTGTATTCATGCGGTCCGA